>CAIPFN010000244.1 GCA_903864265.1 uncultured Bacteroidales bacterium
CCAACACCCTTGCCCAATTCCAGAAATCTCAGAACGAACTGGGTTCCGCATTAAGCAGGCTGCTGGTTACCGTGGAGAAATATCCCGACCTGAAGGCCAACGAAAACTTCAAGACCCTGATGGCCCAGCTCGAAGGCACCGAAAACCGTATCAAGGATTCCCGGCGCAGGTTCAACGAAACGGTGAATACTTACAACACTCAGCTGAGGAGTTTTCCTACCAACATATTCGCAGGCATGTTCGGCTTCACCAAGAAACCTTACTTCGAAGCCCAGGCAGGTGCTGATGTTGCACCTAAAGTAAATTTCTAGCTCATAGCAGTGCATCAGTAATTTTGTTTTGCGGTGATGAAACTTTGCCTGTAAACCAAAATTCCGTTTCCGGGCCGGTATAGGCTCTTCGTAGCTGAAAGGCGGCCGGAAACAGCTGATCAAAACCATTTATACCAGCGGATTCAAGTTGAAGAAGCCGAATGCAGGAAAACAGAAAATATCTTTAGGAGGTTAATGATATTTAAACCTTTGTTCTCCGGCATTCCGGCTTCTCACTCATTTCCGGCAAAAGAAATTACCATCAAACCGAATTAAATTCAATATCAACATGCCCAACGCAAGCAATTTTTTCACGCAACAACAACAGGAAGCCATACGTCAGGCGATCATGAATGCCGAACTGGATACTTCGGGCGAAATACGTGTGCATATTGAAAACACATGTAAGGATGATGTTTTAGACCGTGCCCTGGCAGTTTTCAATAAGCTGGGCATGGAAAAAACCGCAAGCCGCAACGGGGTACTTATCTACCTGGCGGTAAAAAACCGTAAGTTTGCCATCATTGGCGATGAAGGAATACATGCCGCGGTAACCGAAGCTTTCTGGGATAGCATACGCAACCGTATGCTCAATCATTTCAGGGAGGATCGTTTTACGGAAGGACTCATCGAAGCCATTACCGAAACCGGGAAACAGCTTAAGTCGTATTTCCCTCATCAAACAGATGATGTAAATGAACTTTCGGATGAAATTTCGTTCAATTAGATTTCGCTAACTGACGGATCACTAACAAAAACATAAACCGATATTATGAAATCCGGACAAACAAGTAAAACATTTCTCTTTGTCGCCATACTGCTCTTATTGGCAACAGCCGGTTTTGCCCAGGGAAGCATTCCCGAAAAGCCAAATCCTCCCCGATTGGTAAATGATTTCGCCCATATACTAAGCGCGGATCAGGTTCAAAGCCTGGAAGCCAAACTGGTAGCCTTTAATGATTCCACCGGCGTGCAGATTGCGGTGGTTATAGTTCCAACGCTCGGAGGAATGGAGAAAGCGGATTTCGCAAACCAGCTTGGAGAGAAATGGGGTGTAGGGGGAAGCAAATATGATAACGGATTCGTTGTACTTATCAAACCCAAGAGTACGTCCGAAAACGGCGAAGCCTTTATTTCAACCGGCTATGGAGTCGAAAAACTGGTACCCGATGCCACGGCTTATGATATTGTAAACAACGAAATGATTCCTTCCTTCAAGCGGAACGATTACTACGGAGGGATTGATGCGGCAAGCAATGTGCTGATTTCGCTGATGAAAGGCGAGTATAAGGCCGACAGCTATGCCAAATCAAAGAAAAAAGGATCCCCGGTGTTATTCATACTCATCATTATTGGAGTCATCATATTGCTGATTTCGAAAAATAACAATAACCACAGGACCATCAACCGTACCGGTGCCGGCGGAGTTCTTTTCTTCCCATGGATGATGGGAGGCGGAGGCGGAGGCTTTGGAGGAGGCGGAGGCGGAGGCAGCGGCGGCGGATTCGGAGGCTTCGGAGGCGGAAGTTTTGGCGGAGGAGGTGCAGGCGGAAGCTGGTAGAATTACAATTAGCAGTCATGCTGTAAGAAATAGTTCATTACAGTATTATTACCTCATGAAGTTTATGGATCCGGCCTAAAAATTAAGGATAACGATATTTGGCGTCTTTTACCCGGTCATCCGCTCCTGGCAACAGGGATAATGGAGAGCGAATAAATACAGTGGCTGCTCATATAAGAGATATACCAGGTAAATCCAGGCCTCTTTATCCCGGTTTCATGCATATGCATCCGCTTTACGATAAATTGTATTTGTTCCTATTGCTTTACCATGGCAAATAATACTTCCCAACACATATTAAGCACCTCAGCCAACCTGCTGGGGTTTTGCCTTTTTGTTATTACGTCGTTCCATGTTTCCAACCAGGCCGAATCAAGCCGTATTGATGAATTTACATCACTGATAGCGGTAATACTGACATGCTCCTGTTTCTTTTCCTTTTTCTCCATCAGGACCGGCAGCGAACAACGCGAACGCTCGCTCGAAACCATTGCTAATTATTTATTTATAGTCTCCCTTACAGGCATACTGATCATCATATTGTTAATCACACTTCATTTCATCAAATAACCTTCTCGTTCCTACTGCTTTGTTTTTTTTGTAAGACATGAGATTAAGGCTGAGATAAGGCTGAGACATAGGTTCAGGAAGCCGTTTTAATCTTAGAAAGGATTCAACCTGCATCTCAGGCTCCAATTTTTCATCAATCCCTTATTTTGGGTCAGTATCAAAAGTTGGGGAGTGAATAATATAGTTCAAGATTTTTCAAAGATTGTATGTCAGGATGAATTTCATTATTTCTTACTTTCTTTTACCTTGATGTAAAAGAAAGTAA
>CAIPFN010000245.1 GCA_903864265.1 uncultured Bacteroidales bacterium
GAAGTGCAGGCCTTGGTAAGAATACCGCCCAGCCTGTTCACATCAATAAAATCATCGAATTCAAGTCCATACCCAAAGGTACCCGAAGCTGACATAACCGGGTTTTTGAGTGCTAGCTTATGTATGTTGACGGATAAATCAGGCATTTTTATATTATGGTTTTCGGATTTTCTATTTCAAAGTTGGAAGGCTTGTACCAGACACAGAATTAATATTAAACAAGAAAGCTCTGCTGCCCCGTTTCACTGCTTCTCACATCACACCTTCACATCCTCATCCTGTGTTAGCTCATCTACTCCGGTGATCCTGTTAAATTTTAAGTGTCAGTGTATTAAAGACTGGTCCTTCTATGCATGTGGTTTTATTCCCTTCAACGGTTTCGACTACGCAGCACAAACAGGCTCCGATTCCGCAGGCCATGGTATTTTCGAGCGAAATTTCACAGGGTATATTATGTGTGGCGGCTACCCTGGCTACGGCTTTCATCATAGGATCAGGGCCACAGGCATATACAGCCGAATAATCACTGATTTGACCCGAGAACAGTGAATGTTGGGTAACCAGGCCCTTTTCTCCCACTGAACCGTCATCCGTAGTAACATAAACGTTGCCATAAGGCAGGTATTTTTCGGGTTCTATGATATCCGCCGAAGTCCGGCCTCCTATCAGTACATCCGAGGCAAACCCTTTCGCATTCATCAGTTTTGACAAAAGCAACATGGGGGCAATTCCTACTCCTCCGCCTATGAGCAAAGCCTTTCCGCCGGAAGGCAGGCTAAAGGAATTTCCCAGGGGATAAACCAGGTTCAGTGTATCGCCTGGCTTAAGGTTTGAAAGCGCAGCGGTTCCATTGCCTACCTTTTTAATCAGCATTGAGAGTTCATTCTTTTCAATATCTACATCATAGATGGAGAAAGGCCTGCGTAAATAAGTGGAAGCCGAATTACTCACAAGCACTTCGGCAAACTGCCCGGGAAGTATCTCGGGAAGACTCTCCGGGCACTTCAGGTATAGGGCAAAATAGTCGCGGGTGATATGATGGTTTCGGGTAACCTCAAAATCATGGATAAATTTCTTCATCAGCGGGCTGTTAATCAGGTGAAAACACTTAAAAAAAGCCCGTCATAATTTACGACGGACTCTTTGATTATTTTTCTTCAGCAATCCCGCCGGTTTCTCCCGGGGAAGCAGTCTCATCGTCAGCACCCTCAACAGGAGCCGTAAAATCAGTTATATCATTGGCCAGCAACAAATTGTACCAGGATGCCACTTTGCGTATATGTGAAACGTAAACACGTTCGTGGTCGTAATCGGGTACAATTGTCTCAAAAAAGGCTTTTAATGTATTGTCATCGGTTTTGGCATCCGGTGCCGGCAGCACTCCGTTTTTTTCCTGAATAAGCCGGAATACTTCGCGAAGCGGCATATCGTCGGTGGTTGTAAAAATGCTTATTTCACCCAATGAGCTTAATTTATCGCTTGCAAAAGCCTGTAAGCGTTTGCCATCGATTAATGATTCAATAATTACACCTGACTTTGTCTGTGCAATTGTTTTAAATAGCCCGGGCTTTCCCGAAACTGATAAAATCTCTTTCAAATCCATAAATTGTACTTAAAGTTTGTGCAAAATTACTTAAAACTATGAGTTAATACTACATTGTTTTGAATTAGCCCTAAATTTAACATTATTGAGGAAATCCGAAGGGTGTAAGGTAACAATACTGCTCTTCCGGTTGAGATACCGGTGGATTTCTGCATTTCCCGGTTTATAGCTAAGCTTCGCCAGCCTTACGGGGATCAGCGGAATTTCAGTCCCAATGGCTGTTGGGACCAAAATCAGATTACCGAAATTAGATATCGAAGCGGCCGGTATAGTTTGAAGGGCTGATGCTATTCAATTCCGCCTTCACTTTTACCGAAACATTCAGGGATTCAATAAAATCGCTTATGGCTTTGTGATCAATATGGGTATTGGTCCGGGTAAGTTCCTTGAGAGTTTCGTAAGGTTTGGGAAAGCCTTCGCGTCGCAGTATGGTTTGAAGAGCTTCGGCCACCACTGCCCAGTTGTTTTCGAGGTCGGCCTGTATTTTTTCTTCGTTAAGTATCAGTTTATCAAGCCCTTTTATGAGTGATTTTATACCAATCATCGTATGTGCAATAGGAACACCTATATTGCGGCTGACCGTTGAATCGGTTAAATCGCGCTGAAGCCTCGACAAGGGAAGCTTTGCCGAGAGATGTTCAAAGAGCGCATTTGCCAGGCCGAAGTTCCCTTCGGCATTTTCAAAATCAATAGGGTTCACTTTATGGGGCATGGCAGAGGATCCAACTTCGCCGGCTTTGATTTTCTGTTTGAAATAGTCCATGGAATTATAACTCCACATATCGCGGCTCAGGTCGATGAGTATGGTATTAATCCGCTTCATATTGTCAAAAAGCGCCGCCTGGTTGTCATAGTGTTCAATCTGAGTAGTGCATCTCAGGCGTTCCAGGGTGAGGTTATTCTTTACAAAATCATCACCGAATCCGGCCCAGTCAATGTCGGGATAAGCTACAAAATGGGCATTGAAATTCCCCGTTGCTCCGCCAAACTTGGCTGAAAAAGGAATTGTTTTCATCAGTTTCATTTGTTGCTTTAGCCTTTCGGCAAACACATATACTTCTTTTCCCAAAAGTGTGGGTGAAGCAGGCTGACCGTGAGTGCGGGCCAGCATGGGGATCTTTTTCCATTCTTTAGCCCTGCGGGTCAGTTTCTGAAGCAAGTCATCATACAGCGGTATTACAACTTCATCCATGGCCAGCTTTAAGGCATAGGGACCCGCCGTATTATTAATATCCTGGGAAGTGAGGCCAAAATGAACAAATTCTTTGTATTTGCTTAAGCCAATTTTATCAAATCTTTTTTTAAGATAATACTCAACCGCCTTCACATCGTGGTTGGTGGCGGCTTCAATTTCTTTAACTTCCTGGGCATCGGTGAAGGTAAAATCACGGCATAGCGACCGGAGTTCAGCAATTTTTTTCCGCTCAACATCCTTCAGCTGGGGAAGGGGCAACTCACATAAGGCAATAAAATATTCAACCTCAATGAAGACGCGGTAATTAATGAGGGCTGCTTCGCTGAAATAATAAGAAAGACGTTCAACCTGTTTGCGATAGCGTCCATCGACAGGTGAAATAGCATTAATCATAGTCAGATCCATGGTATAGGGAATAAAGATTGAGTGGTCAAAAGTATGAAAGCCTGCGAATGAATTGCAAGTTTTGGTGAAATTAAATTTTTTTTTACGTTTATCACCTAAATCACCGATGGAGTTGCGGTAATTAAGGCCGAAAACAGTGATGGATATTCTGCTCTTTTTGCAATCGCGCGGTGTTACAAAACAGGGTTAAATGCCTCTCATTGAGGAATAAAGCAGCTATTCAACCTGATCAGATTCCTGTACAAAGGGTTACAAAAGCAAATATTCCGAAAAATCAGAAACCCAGCGGCTCGTTTACAATAAATACCGAGAAATCCATTAATGGCGGTTTACGGCGCGTTGCAACATAAATATTGCATCCCCGGGTGGGCAGGTTGCAGTTCATACACACGCCTTGTTTCGAGCAGGGATTGGGACGGTTGAGACGCTTGAAGTTAATAGGAGCAGCTACAGTACGTATACGTTGCCATGCGGCTTCTTCGTCGGCAACCAGTTTATTTACTCCCGCAATCACAATTACATTTCGTGGCCCGAAAGCCATGGCTGCCACCCGATTCCCGTTGCCGTCGATATTAAACAGTTCACCCTGTAAGGAAATGGCATTGCTGCTGCAGATAAAAACATCGCAGATCTGCTGCCTGCGCATCACTTCCAGTTTTTGAGCATCACTGATATCCGCAGCGTTATGATCGAGAATTACGGCTCCTGCACCGGCAACAAACTGAGGAAGGTTAAGCTGCCTGGCTGTTTGTGATCCGCCAAAGGCTACTTCCATTCCGGATTGGATTTTATCGCAAACCGCTTTGGCAGCTTCCTCACGGGTTTCGAAAAATAAAGCATCAAAACGATTCCGGCACAGGGCCTCCACGGCCTTAAGTCCGAGTGTGCGGCCATGCCAGGTGTGCATTTCAGTTACAAACGAATCGGCGGGATTAATAAATGAACTCATAATAGGGCGATTTAATGCCGGCAAAGATAGGCTAAGGCCCTTGAAAAAAATATGGCCGGTTAAAATTTGTGTAACTACTCAGCCCCGAATGAAATAACATTCAACTGTATAAATGAAACAGATTACCTTCGGTGAGATCGCTTCGCTATGTTCACACATTTATTCAATCATTTCAACTATTAAAGACAGTTGAAATGATACAAATCAGTGAAATTATTGCATTATATCTTTATTGACCTTAGTTAATAATCATTGAATCTGTGGCTTACAGGGGTTGAAAAGCTACAAATTTGAAATACTGCACCATCACCCATGGTCGGACTACAGCAGTACCAGCAGGAAGGTGTACAGGGACCGACAGATTTGCTCCCGGAACTGAAGGCCCTTACTTGACAGAAATGATGTAAATAAGTGGAAAACATCAAATATAATGAAGTCATCGCATGACTTTCTTAAACATGGATTCCATTTCCAGGCCGAACGGCTGACATCGGGCGCGGGAACTAATTGTACATGCTTGTCAATCCTGCGAAATCCTGCCAGTGCATCCTGCGGTAAACCATTTCAATTTCAAAAAGGATATTCCGGATTACATCCAGATCGGCAAGAGCCGAATCCTTGAAATCAACCTTTGTATTTACACCTTCGATCCAATCAGGAAACTGTTTTTCATAGTGTTTCAGCAATTCGGAAAGGGCCGCTTCGCTCACTTTTTCATCGGGGACTTGGCTTTCTTTCAGGAACTGAAGTATGCGCAAGCCGTCAATTTTTTCGTGGCAGGCACGAATAAAATGTGCCTTCGTCCTGAAATTCAGCCGCAAGCCTTTCCAGGGCAATTCACCGAATTTCAAAACCAGGAATTCATCAAAAGCAGTAGGAACATCCCGGGTATATAAGGTATCAAATGCCTTATACGTATCGGCTACCAGGTCGAAAAGCCGGTAATGATAAACCGGATAACTGCCCCAGTCGCCTCTGATTCCTTTGATCAGGGCAGGACCGGTGCCAAAGAAAACGCGATCGGAAAGACGTGCTGCCGGGAACACCATTTCACTGTTCCAGTGCAGCAGTCGGCCGGTCTTCACTATTTTCTGCAAAAAATAAAAATCCTCCCCGCTCATTTTCGGCGTCATCCCTCCTGCCGCCCTGTAAGCCCATACCGGCATGGCGATAGCCGAACCCAGGGCTGTAAAACAGTATGGACTCCCAATACGCCACATATTTACAGCAAAAGACCGCATATAAATCTCATACCTTAATATTGCCCTATCCGTTTCCTTTTCACCACTCAGGCGGTGGTAATAAGGGACGGCAATAGCGGAGGCTGCCGGGTTAATGCGCAGGTTTTCAGCCACCGATTCAAAATATCCTTTTTCAAAAACAGTATCGGCATCCATGCTGATCATGATATCATTAGGCTGGGCGACCTGCGAAATACTATCCATCAGGAACTTTCGGGCAAAGCCTATCCCCTGCCCCTTGGGTGGCCAGCCCAGACCCGGTGAACTGCGGTCGGAAATGACAATCCGACTGTCATTCAACGATTCCAGGTAACGGATTGCCAGCTGGTTTGCTTCACAAACAGCCAGGTGTGCCGGTTCATCCCACCAGCTGTCAGGCTGGTTAACACATACAAACAAGCGGAATTGCCCGACGGTCTGAGCCTGTATTGACGCTATGAGCGATGGAAGGAGTTCCATCTCATTCATTACCGGGAGGGCAATATAAATAAGGGTAGGCATCAAAATGAGTAGGTATTATATTCAGGGATATACATATCTTTGGAATCCCATTTCACAAAAGATTTTCAAAAGTAATAGTTTTGTCTGAGATAAATACCCAGTATGGAAAGTAACGATGTACTCGACAGGCTTCCGCGTCATTTGCTCAACCTGGTGATTGACCAGCCCTATAACAATTATACCGCCCAGGACCATGCCGTATGGCGCTATATTATGAGGCAGAATGTCAGGTATCTCCCCGGTGTGGCTCATTCATCCTATCTGGAAGGATTGAAACGTACCGGCATCAGCATCGACCGTATTCCCCGCATGTATGGCATGAACCGTATACTGAAGGAAATAGGATGGGCGGCAGTTGCAGTGGATGGCTTTATCCCGCCGGCTGCATTCATGGAATTCCAGGCGTACAATGTGCTGGTAATCGCAGCCGATATACGGCCGGTTGACCAGGTGCTGTACACCCCGGCACCGGATATCATCCACGAAGCTGCCGGGCATGCCCCTATCATAGCCGATGAAGAATATTCGGCCTACCTCCGCGATTTTGGCCGTGCCGGCACAAGGGCCTTTTCTTCGGCTTATGACAGTAAGGTGTACGAGGCTATCCGCCACTTATCCATCCTTAAAGCCGATCCCTACACCCCATTCCACGCCATCGAAAAAGCCGAGGCTGATCTCGATAGCCTTTCAAAACTGCAGGAAGCCCCTTCGGAGATGGCATTGCTGCGGAATCTGCATTGGTGGACTGTAGAGTACGGCCTGATAGGAACGCTTGATCATCCAAAGATATACGGAGCCGGACTTCTTTCCTCTATAGGCGAGAGCCATAATTGCCTGAAGGATAAAGTCAAAAAACTACCTTATACCATAGACGCACAAAAATATTCATTTGATATCACCACCCAGCAGCCACAGCTCTTTGTAACGCCTGATTTCAAACACCTGCATACAGTGCTGGAGCAATATAAGGACTCTATGGCCGTAAGGACAGGGGGACTGAACGCGCTGAAGAAAGCACTAAGATCTGAAGCCATATCCACCGTAGTTTACAGTTCAGGCTTACAAATTACAGGAAAGCTGGTTACCGTGCATGAACTCGGTCAAGAAGCTGTTTACCTTACTTTTCATGGACCTTCTATGCTTGCGTTCGACTATCAACAGCTTGATGGCCATGGAACCGCTTATCATAAAGCTGGATTTGGTTCCCCGCTTGGAAAAATCAAAGGCCTGAGCGGGAACATGGAAACCATGAGTGAAGGCGAACTGATGGCTAACGGTATCCTGACAGGAAAAGAGCTGAGCCTTGAATTCGAGAGCGGAGTTAATGTGAGCGGAAGACTCGAAAATATTATCCGCAAGTTGGGGCATAACCTGTTGTTTTCATTCCGGGACTGTACCGTACGATATAAGGATATGCTGCTGTTTAGGCCTGAATGGGGCATGTACGATATGGCATCCGGCGAACGCATCACATCCGCTTTTACCGGGCCGGCTGACCCGGATGCTTTCGGCCTCATGTATCCTGCACCAACCGAAAAAACGCATCATGTAGCCCATACTGATGATATTACCAGGTTGCATGGGTTATACTCCCGTGTACGCTCAGCAAGGGAAAACGGAGGCGATATTTCAACCCTGGCCAATACCTGGTTAACGCTTAAAGATCATTACCCTGAAGAGTGGCTTTTACCGCTCGAAATAACTGAAATGCTTAAAAAGCTGGATGACAGCAGCGGTTTATTAAGAGAAATTATCAGTTTCCTGACTTGCAGTGAAGGCAGAAGCGAAGAAACCCAAAAACTCATACGGGATGGTTTGTTGCTGATCAATAATCATTAACTTCCTCCTGATCGGCAGCCATAAGCCATGTTAATGCGGCATGAAGTTCATTACCGGCAATCATGCTTTGTCCCAGTTTGTGAATTTCTTCGGTAATTTTTTCTTTGCTTCCTGAGTGCCTGGTTAATATGGCTCTGAAACCCGGTGTTGTCATCAGTTTTTCAATTTCAGGGGTGCCGGGCATGGATTGTAGACTCCCCAGGCGGCCCAGATCGTTGCCGGTAAGTATATTGCTCATGCGCACCGTTTCGGGCAGCGAATCAACACCTATAGCCAGTTTACCGGCAGGTTTCTCGAGGGTAAATAAGGCCCGTCCCGAAGCACGCACATAATAGTCAGCTCCCATGCGGCCCACCAGGTCGAGTTTGCGCGTATCGATGGCGCCCGATTTGTCGAGAACAGCATCATTTACATGTATCAGTACCACCTCGCAGATAACCAGGTTGGCCGAACCGGGGCCATCGCCGGTTTCAATCACTTGCCGCACCTTGCATTCAATTTGAACAGGTGATTCCTTTACTCTGAATGGCTTCACCTTATCAGAAGGAATGGGGGTAAACCCTGATTTGAAAAATTCATTCACCCCTCGAGGGAATTCCGTACTGGCCAGGTTCATCTGCTCAACCATCCCGAAGCTCACCATGTTTATCACTACTTCGGGAACTTCCTTTACATTCAGAAAGGTATCCTTCAACTCGTTAGTCCTACCGCTTCGTGAAGGAGAAAAAATCAAAGTGCTCGGGTTTACTCCGAAAACGTTGAAACAGCTGAATGGCGAGAGGTTGGCGTTGCCCAGCGTGTCAATGGTACTGGCAAAAGCAATAGGACGGGGAGCCACCGCGCTGAGTAAAATACGGTGCAGATGATGAGGAGCTAATAGGGTGGGATCAATGATTGCCATAGTTCAAAACTGAGTGAAAAGTGAAATACGATAGCTATAAAGAGTTAAAAGGTATTGTTGAACGGTTTACCCTTGCTTTGCCGGCAAAACAGTAACTGCAGCTTCCCCAAAACCAACACGGATGCCGTCTTTTTCGCCGAAGCCACGCATTATAACGGTATCATTGTCGTTGATAAATTTCCTTTCGCTGCCATCAGGCAATTGAAGGGGTTTAGTCCCTTTCCACGACAGCTCGAGCATACTGCCATAGCTGCCCTCAACAGGTCCGCTGATGGTTCCGCTTCCGCAAACATCGCCGACACGCATATTGCAGCCGTTCACTGTATGATGTGCCAGCTGCTGACTCATGTTCCAGTACATATAATTGAAATTCGACTTACAAACACTCACTTCGCTGCCCGTTCCGGGCTTGATAAGCACTTCCAGCTTCAGGTCAAAATTCCGTTCACCCTCAAAACGAAGGTAAGGCAGTACTTCAGGCTGTTGAACAGGTCCGGCGCACCTGAAAGGTTCGAGAGCCTCAAGGGTGACCACCCAGGGCGAGATTACCGATGCAAAATTCTTCGAAAGAAACGGTCCCAGAGGCACATACTCCCAGCTTTGAATATCGCGGGCCGAAAGATCGTTAAACAGCAACATCCCAAAAATATAATCTTCGGCTTCGGAGGTTGAAATACTGTCGCCAAGCGAATTCCCTTTCCCAATAACAAAAGCAGTTTCGAGTTCAAAATCCAGCTGCAGCGTTGGACTTAATACCGGTGATGCCGCGTCGGCAGGTTTAATCTGCCCTTTTGGCCTATGCACTTCAGCACCTGAAACAAGTATACTCGAAGCCCGTCCGTGGTATCCTACAGGGATATGTTTCCAGTTGGGCAACAAGGCATTGGCTGGATCGCGGAACATCATGCCCACGTTGGTTGCATGTTCCATGCTGGAGTAAAAGTCGGTATAATCACCTACCTGCAATGGCATCAGCATTTGAATTTCCGAAGCCTTGTGAAGTGCTATCTGCCTGATCAGCGACATATCGGAATCACTGACGATCCCTTTCGTAAAACATTCCTGAATAATCGTCCTTACTCTGCATGCTGACTTTTTGCCATTTGCAATAAAATCATTCAGTACTGGTTTTTCAAAATCCGACACTCTGAATCCAGGGTGATCGAAGTAACCAAGTTTCGCCATTCCTGCCAGGTTTATGACAGTATTACCAATCCGCGTACAAATACATTTACCGCTCCCGGGAATCAATCCAATTCCAAAAGGAATGTTGTCGAGGGAAAAATCACTATCTGCTTCTATCTCAATCCAGGAATTCATTGCTTCAGTATGTTGTAGTTTTTTTTATTGTATGTCGTAATAATAACTCAGCGATTCCGGTATCCCGTTAACAGAATCCTTCTCGCTCCTCCCCTTGTCGCCTTCCCTGGGAGTGTTCACAGAACTGTGTCTGCCTTATATTTTCTTGGAGAAGATTTACACCTGCCTCTTAGGATATTTCTATTAGATTGGCAAGGGTGGCTGAGGTACGAAGCCATTTATATACCCTTGACGGTCTAAGAGGAATA
>CAIPFN010000246.1 GCA_903864265.1 uncultured Bacteroidales bacterium
CCATCCAAGGCCCAGGGTTGAGAATTTAATGTCGTTTGTAGTGAGTTTGGTTGATTTACCGGTCGAACTCTTTACCACAATATCATTGCCGCTTACTTTAGTATTTGGGTCGTACCAATCGTATTTGATGACCAGCTGATTTTTGGTATCGCCTATATTCTGGATCAGGTAAACATATCCAGCAGCAAATTCCCTGTTATAGGTATCGGTAGTTGGAGCGGTTCCTGAGTTTGTACTCTGGTTGGTTGCACTCGAACCCGGTTGTTTGCCCCAGAGGTATTCACCTCTTACCGTGGTAATACCGATGGCCGACTGAAGGCTGAATTGTGCGTCGGCACCCATGTACTGGCGTTTGGCATAAGCGTTTTTATTGGATGAAGCTGAATCCACCAGGAATCCGGCATTGCTACCGTCAGCCAGTGTACCCGAATTATAGATATATTTGGTAGCCTGGTACAAACCTCCGTCGTAAACCGAAACACCAAAACCATATTTAAAGGTTTGAGCGGTATTGGCTTTGGCAATGCCCAGGTGGCCTATAAAATCTTTGCGGGTATCGAATTCAGGGTTGATACCGTTACCGGCAAACAGACCTGCATCTAATTTGATGAAATCGAAGCGGGTGCCTTTTTTAGGTTGAAGTGTGATTTTAGCACCCAGGTCACGCTCGCCGGGGAATAAGGACTGGAATGCCCTTGCCCGTTCGGGTGTTTCGCGGTTGCTGGATGAATAGCTGATCTCATAACCAAAAGGACGGTCGAAAACGCCGGCGGTGAGAGTTACAAACTGTGCCCATGGTTCCATTACGGCAACATAAGCATCTTTGATTGCTACACCTTTTTCGGTTGCGTCGAGTTGCAGCACGAATTGTGAAAATGCATAATCATATGTGAATTTAATACGGCCGCGACGTACTGCAAAACGGTTGTCGGCAGTTTTCGGGAAATTGCCGCCCGAAAAAGAGCTGATCCCAGCCGTGTCGGCTAATTGCCATTGAGCCTGTATGTATCCCGTTATTTTAAGACGTTTGATCAGTTCAATATCCGATTTGATATTTTCCTGGTCAGCCTGCATGGCCGAGATCAAACTGTCGTTAATGGTTTGCTGAGCTTTTGCTTTTTGGGTCAGCAGAATCGAAACCGCAGCAACGACTAAAAAAGTGAGAAAGAATCTTTTCATGGTTCTGTTTAAGTTGTTTAACGCAGCAAAGGACGTATTAACAAATAACCATATGATTACCGCAATATTAATTAATTGTTAACCGAAATCCGGAATTATTTTAAGTGGCTGGCATTAAGTGGTTTGATAATATAGAGTTTTAATTTCACCTGTAAAAAAGCGGGTTCTATATTAAATTTAAAATTTTGAATACGACTTTCATCCTGTTCGGTATTAAAGACGAGTTGATATTTCCTGGCTTTACGTTTTACCCCAATCATCCTTTATCTCAGTTTTACATCTGTTCAGAATTCTATTCCAGGAAGAAATTATTGAGTTCAACTAAATATATGGCTATTCTGTTTGCTTATTTGGACCCGGATTTTACCCCTCCTTACTCATTTTTTTCATCCAACAGGATATGCAGGGCAAGGAAAAGAATAGATCACTCCAAAAGTTGGGGAGTAAATGGAAAATACCTGAATTTAATATCCTATCTTTAGAAGGGTTTACTTTTGATTTAATTGTTTGTTCATTTGTCATGATTTAAAAGACATAAATCCTGAAAGCTATCGGCAACAGGCTTAAATATATTTCACATAGATACAAACCGCAGAAAATTTAAAATCATTATAGTTATAGGAAAAGGCCTGATTAATTTGAGCAGTATGCTAACAGCAAGCAAAGCTCTGTTTTGGCGCATACATGCCCGCACTGTTTGCTATCGCAACATCTGTCATGAAATTTCTGTTAATCACTTTCCTACAACATATGTATTTTGGATATGAGGTAAATACTTGTTCGAGCATGTTGTCGTAAGTACAAATTTTCTTAGCAGGGACCGGCATTAGAAAAATATGTTAGCGGTTCTTGGA
>CAIPFN010000247.1 GCA_903864265.1 uncultured Bacteroidales bacterium
CAATCCCCTCAATCCCCTCAATCCCCTCAATCCCCTCAATCCCCTCAATCCCCTCATATCACAATTCTTCGGACGAATGTCTTACTGCGCCTCTGGGGTGTCTGACACCGAACGATTTGAGTAAGCTTTTTTTATTTCAGGTCTAATCCAAACACAATTTGAAAGCACTAAGCGACTCGTTTACTGTTATTTGAAAAGAATGGGGCTGGAAATATTCATTCTCAAAGGGACCTCTTACTCTAAATATATCTACCTAATTAGATGTATTGTGTTATCTTTGCAGTTCCAAATCAAAACAATGTCGGCTGTAAAACTGTTTATAATTAAAAACTGGCTTATCCTCCTCTTATCGGGGTTCTTGGATTGAATGGCATTTTAAAAGGGGTTTTCCTGAAAATAAAATAAAGGCCATTCGATACGGATGGCCTTTTTTGTGAATATACAGCACTGCCACGAATTATTCCTGCCGGAAGCCGGAGGTAAAGGAAGCAAAAACATGGATGCAACGGTATGTAAAAAACGTTGGAAAGAAAATCAAAATGAAGAGTATCGGAGACCGTATGTAAATATTGGAAACCAGATAAAGAAATTTGCTGAACGCTTGCTCAGGACTTCTGTCTTCGGGCCTTTTGCATCGACTTAAAAAATAATGATACAACCAACAACCTATTCCCATGAGCGAAAAGATTTATATTTTTGACACAACCCTGCGTGACGGCGAACAGGTACCTGGCTGCCAGCTGAACACCCTGGAGAAAATTGAAGTAGCCAAACAGCTCGAAGCCCTGGGCGTGGATGTTATTGAAGCCGGTTTTCCGATTTCGAGCCCGGTTGATTTTAAATCGGTGGTCGAGATATCGAAAGCGGTGCACGAACCCATTATCTGCGCCCTTACCCGTGCCGTAGAGAAAGATATTGAAGTAGCTGCCGATGCCCTCAAATATGCTCGCCGCAAACGGATACATACCGGCATTGGTACTTCCGATTATCATATCTTTTCGAAACTCAAATCCAACCACGAAGAAATCATTGAGAGGGCCATAGCAGCCGTTAAATATGCGCGCCGTTTTGTGGACGACGTTGAATTTTACTGTGAAGATGCCGGGCGTACCGAAAACGAATACCTGGCCCGGGTGGTGGAAGCCGTAATAAAAGCCGGTGCCACCGTAATAAATATCCCCGATACCACCGGCTACTGCCTTCCGTACGAGTATGGCGAAAAGATTAAATACCTGGTCGATCATGTAAAGGATGTAGATAAGATCATCCTATCGACGCATTGTCATAACGACCTGGGCATGGCTACCGCCAATTCCATTTCGGGCATTTTAAACGGAGCACGTCAGGTGGAAGTCACCATGAACGGCATTGGCGAACGTGCCGGCAATACCTCCCTCGAAGAAGTGGTTATGATACTGAAGACCCGGCCTAAGATGGACCTGATAACCGGAATCAATTCGCAGCTTATTTACGAAACCAGCCGCATGGTTTCGACCCTGATGCGTATGCCGGTGCAACCTAACAAGGCCATAGTAGGCCGCAACGCCTTCGCCCATTCCTCGGGCATTCACCAGGACGGAGTACTGAAAAACCGTGATAATTATGAGATCATCGATCCACAGGATGTGGGTATCAGGGAATCCAGCATCGTATTAACGGCCCGCTCGGGACGTGCCGCCCTCAAACACCGCCTCGAAGTACTTGGCGTTGAACTCAGTATTGAAGACCTCGAGGAGGTATATCACAAATTTATTGAACTGGCCGATAAGAAAAAGGAAATCAAGGACGAGGATCTGCTGGTACTCGTCGGCATCGAGCAACTCGAACACGAAAGACGCATTCAGTTAAAACACCTGCAGGTCATCTGCGGTTCATCCACTCACCCGGTAGCATCGGTAAAGATACGTGTCGACGGGGAAGATTATACGGCTACGGCCGAAGGAAATGGTCCCGTGGATGCAGCCTTTAACGCGGTTAAACAAATACTGCGTAAAACGGTAACCCTCGAGGAGTTCCTGATCCAGGCCATCACCCGCGGTTCCGACGACATCGGGAAAGTACATGTTCAGCTCGAAAACCAGGGGAACCTCTACTACGGTTTCTCGGCCAATACCGATATTGTAACCGCATCGGTGGAAGCGTTTATTGATGCGATTTCTAAAATCAGGTAGTTTTAATTCGAAAAAATAATTTCGGTAAACATGTCCAAAACACTCTTCGATAAAGTCTGGGATGCCCATATTGTGAAACAGGTGGACGACGGACCTGATGTTTTATATATCGACAGGCATTACATCCACGAGGTAACCAGTCCACAGGCATTTGCCGGCCTCGAAAAGCGGGGTTTAACGGTGCTGCGCCCCGAAAGGATTGTAGCCACAGCCGATCATAATGTACCCACCCTGGATCAGCACCTGCCTATCCGCAATGAACTTTCACGCCTGCAGGTCGAAACCCTCATCACCAACTGCCGGAAACATGGAATCGGGCTCTACGGTCTTAACCATCCATACCAGGGCATAGTGCATGTAATAGGCCCCGAACTGGGTTTCACCCTTCCGGGATTGACCATTGTTTGCGGCGACAGCCACACCTCCACGCATGGCGCTTTCGGTTGTGTTGCCTTTGGCATTGGCACTTCGGAAGTCGAAATGGTGCTGGCATCCCAATGCATAATGCAGCCAAAGCCCAAAAGCATGCGCATCAGCATCAGCAACCGCCTGGGGAAGGGCGTTACGGCAAAAGACCTGGTGTTGTATGTGATCTCGAAACTCTCGGCAGGCGGAGGAACCGGGCACTTTATTGAATTTGCAGGCGAAGCCATACGGGCACTGAGCATGGAAGAACGCATGACCATCTGCAATATGAGCATAGAGATGGGTGCCCGCGGCGGCATGATAGCCCCCGATGAAACCACCTTCAGCTATGTTAAGTCGCGTGAGTTTGCTCCCAAAGGTGCTGAATTTGATTCAGCCGTTGAAGCCTGGAAACAATTAAAAAGCGATGAAGATGCCCTTTTCGGCCAGGAATTTACGTTCGACGCTTCGGATATAGCACCCATGATCACCTACGGTACCAATCCGGGCATGGGTATTAAAATATCCTCCGCCATTCCTGACGAAGATGAAGTACTACCCAACGACCGCAAGGGACTGGGAAAAGCCCTGGCCTATATGAATTTTGAAAGGGGAAAGCCTATTGCAGGCACATCCGTAAATTATGTATTCGTGGGCAGCTGCACCAACGGTCGCATAGAAGATATACGTGAGTTTGCAGGCTTTGTGAAAGGGAAAAAGAAAGCCGCTAATGTTACAGCCTGGATAGTTCCCGGTTCGAAACAGGTTGAAAAGCAGGCTGAGGAAGAAGGACTGCTGCGTATTTTAGAGGATGCCGGTTTTGCCCTTCGTCAGCCGGGATGTTCCGCCTGCCTGGCCATGAACGATGATATTATTCCATCAGGCGAATACTGCGTTTCTACTTCCAACCGTAATTTCGAAGGGCGACAAGGCCCTGGCGCCCGCACCCTGCTGGCCAGCCCGCTTACGGCGGCGGCGGCGGCTGTCACCGGCAGGATTACCGACCCACGTACGTTTTTATAACCGAGAAGAAACTGTTTCTATCATGCCCGAAAAATTAAATATCATCGAATCAACGGCTTGTCCACTGCCTGTTGAAAATATAGATACCGACCAGATTATCCCGGCCCGTTTCCTGAAAGCCACCAAACGCGAAGGCTTCGGCGAAAACCTGTTCCGCGACTGGCGTTATAATGCCGATGGCTCAACCCGTGAAGATTTTGTACTGAACCATAAAAAGTACAGCGGAAAAATCCTGGTAGCCGGTCGCAATTTTGGTTGCGGATCGAGCCGCGAACATGCCGCCTGGGCCATTTACGATTATGGCTTTTCGGTAGTCGTTTCCAGCTTTTTTGCCGATATTTTCAGGAACAACTCCCTGAACAACGGATTGTTGCCCGTACAGGTAAGTGATAGTTTTCTACAGATTTTACTCACTGCCATTCAGGCTGAACCTGAAACTGAAATACGGATTGATCTGGAAAAACAGACCATAAGCATAGGCGAAACCGGTCAAAGTGAATCCTTTGGCATCAGCAGCTTTAAAAAACTTTGCCTGATGAATGGGTACGACGATATTGATTTCCTGGTTTCACTGAAAGACGAAATACATGTATTTGAAGAAAAAACCGGGCGTTGCTGAATATCCAACCTTGCAGACTGTCAGCACGGATAAGGCCTTTCTTCAATTGATGCAATGAATCAACACTGATTGAACGCATTTGCCAAAGTTAATACGAACATCGCTGTATGCTGAAAATTCATTTCAAATCTGCGTAATCTGTGGCCATCATGAATGTTTCAATTCCTTGTAAATAAGACTAGTTAAGTAAAATATTATCACCTACATACCATCCTGTTATGAATGCAAAAATAGCTGTTTTGCCCGGCGACGGCATAGGTCCTGAAATCGTAAAACAAGCCTTAAAAGTTATAGAAGCCGTTAACCGTAAGTTTGGCCACAGTTTCGAATATTCCCATCACCTGGTAGGCGCCGCGGCCATTGATGCCACAGGCAATCCCTACCCCGACGAAACCCACGAAGCCTGTATGCAATCGGATGCCGTACTTTTTGGTGCCATCGGCCATCCCAGGTTCGATAACGATCCTTCCTGCAAAGTACGCCCTGAACAGGGACTGCTGAAGATGCGCAAGGAACTGGGCCTTTTTGCCAATATCCGCCCGGTAAGCACATTTAAGTCGCTGATCCATAAATCCCCTTTGCGTACCGAATTGGTCGACGGTGTCGACTTTGTGGTGATACGTGAACTCACCGGCGGCATCTATTTCGGCGAACCTCGCGGACGCAGTGAAAATGGAGAAACCGCTTTTGATACCTGCGTGTATTCCAGGTTCGAAATCGAGCGCATCGGCCGGCTGGGTTTTGAATTTGCACGCAAACGCAACAAAAGGCTAACAGCTGTCGACAAGGCCAATGTGCTTGCCACCAGCAGGCTGTGGCGCGAAACCATGCAACGCCTGGCCCCTGAATATCCGGATGTGGAATTGAGTTTTATGTTTGTCGACAATGCAGCCATGCAGCTGATACAATGGCCCAAAGGCTTCGACGTTATCGTTACCGAAAATATGTTCGGCGATATTTTAACCGATGAAGCCAGCGTAATCACCGGTTCGCTGGGACTTCTGCCATCGGCGAGCACCGGCATACATACATCGGTATTTGAACCCATACACGGTTCGTATCCCCAGGCAGCTGGTAAAAATATTGCCAACCCTGTGGCCACCATTCTCTCGGCTGCGCTGATGTACGAATATGCTTTTCATGCCATGGATGAAGGCAAAGCCATACGCGAAGCAGTGGAAGCGTCCTTTACTGAAGGCATTGTCACCGTCGATCTGGCTGGCGAAAACAAATCTTTTTCCACTGAGGAAGTAGGCGACTGGATTGCCGGCAGGATTTAATTCTTACGTGTTATAACCTTCTTTTACTTTAATAAGACCCTGAATTACGAATAGTTTAAGGTTGAGCAACATCCCGGATAAACCTCCCACCTCCACCTCAATTAGAAGTATAAAAACGGAATAAACTTCATTCTTTGCCCCTTTCCTTCAAACCATCTTGCCATTTCCTTTTTAATTGTAATTTTATCGCAAATTTAAAATCCGGTTTGCCATGAAATATCAATTCATTCTAATACTAAGTTTGCTGTTGGCCAGCAATATGGTTTTCTCACAGGAAGCCGCGCAATGGCGCGGGAAGGACCGCGATGGCATATACGACGAAACCGGTTTACTTCGTGCGTGGCCGGCTGACGGGCCTAAACTCTTATGGCATTACGATAACCTGGGCGATGGGCATAGTTCCGCAGCTGTGGTTTCGCACGACCGCATTTTTATCTCCGGGGCACTGAACGGCAAAGGCAGCATATTTGCTTTCACCCTCGACGGCAAGCTGATATGGTGCACTCCTTACGGGGACGAATGGACCGAGAGCTATCCGGGTTCGCGCTCAACGCCTTTGGTTGACGAGGGCAAAGTATACCTGATGAGCGCCTTTGGAAAAATTGTGTGCCTGGCGGCAGATAAGGGAAACCTGCTCTGGTCAGTGGATATTATAAAAGATTTTGACGCCCGCAATATTGTCTGGGGACTTACCGAAAACCTGCTTATCGAAGGCGATAAGCTGTTCTGCACAGCCGGGGGAATTACCAATAATGTAATTGCTTTGAATAAGAAAACGGGCAAGCTCATCTGGAGCAACCCAGGCAACGGCGAAATCAGCGCATACTGCTCACCGGCCCTCATCACATTGCCAACACGCAAAATTGTGGTTACCATGACCGAGAAATCCATCCTCGGGCTGGATGCTGAAACCGGGAAGAAACTGTGGAGTCACGAGCAGGTGAATATGTATGCCGTACACGCGAATACGCCTGTTTTCAGCAATGGCTACCTGTATTGTGTTTCGGGTTACGGATACGGAGGAGTGATGCTGAAACTCTCACCCGATGGGCTAAAGATTGAAGAGGTATGGAAAAATGCCGCACTCGACACCCGTATCGGGGGCGTTGTGCTGCTCAAAGGCCGAATTTATGGACTCGGCGATAAAATAAAGGGAATGCATTGCCTGGATTGGATGACCGGAGAAGAACTGGCTTTTGATAAATTTAACGGCAAACCGGGCGTTGTGATCGCGGCTGACGGCATGCTCTATACTTACGATGAAACAGGTGAAGTAGCTCTGGTGGAACCCACCCTGGCCGGGATTAAGAAAGTAAGCTCATTCAAAGTTCCCTTTGGCTCAGCCCAGCACTGGGCTCACCCGGTGATTGAAAACGGCAGGCTGTATATCCGTCATGGGAATTCGCTGATGGTGTACGATATCAGGAAATAAAAAGATGTCGGATGTGGGATGTGGGATGTGGAATAGTCGCACGGTACTGCGTTTTCAAATAGAACAGATAAACTGCACATGTCAGATAGATTACTTTTAAAAAGAAATTTTATTTATCTGAATACAAAGTGTTTTTCTCAGCTAAAAGCCTCGGGTTCCTTGCTTCCCGATCTTTCCAATGATATATAAGAATTCCGCTTAAGCTCTTCTGTCCTTCGACTGTCTACTGCTGTCTTCCACCTTCCGACTTCTGTCTTCCGGCTCCCGACTTCCAGCCAATCAAATACCGTTCAGCCCGATAGTGTTACAGACTGATTCCCATGTTTCAACGATTATTTCCTGGTTTTTATCAAAAGTTGGAGTGTCCTATCATGCAATAGTATAATTTTACTTTGCCGATTCTGCCTTTTCAGGCGGATACTGTCGATAAAATCTTGCTATATGGTAACAAAATCTTATCATTCCTCCACTTTACGAAACCTGTTTTTCCTGGTTTGTTCCCTGGCTTTTTCCACAGGCCTGTTTGCCCAGGTGGATGCACAATTCCGTGGACTTGCACGGGATGGCGTATATCCCGAAAAAAACCTGCTGAGCGTATGGCCGGCCGAAGGCCCTGCCTTGTTATGGAGCAACACCAGCATTGGCAATGGTTACGGCCCTCCTGCAATTACTTCCGACCGGGTGTATATCACAGGCGAAGTTGATTCAACCGGATACCTGTATGCTTTCGACCTTAAAGGTATGCTGCTCTGGAAATCCGATTATGGAAAAGAATGGGTAGTATCGTACACCGGATCCCGCTCCACTCCTACCGTTGTCGGGAACCTCATTTATGTGTGCTCCGGCCTGGGAAATCTGAGTTGTTTTGATGCTAAGGATGGCGCACGCAAATGGATGGTTGATATGCGGAAGGACCTGCACGGAAGGTTCACGCTATTCGGACATGCCGAATCGCCATTGGTGGAAGGCGACCAGGTTTTTCTAACTCCGGGAGGGGCCGATACCAATGTGGTGGCTTTTAACCGCTTCACCGGCGCAATCACTTGGATTTGCAAAGGCCTGGGCGAAATTCCTGCCTACAATTCCCCCATTCTGATCAAACTTTCTCCACTGAATATACTGGTGACATTTACAGCTTACCACATGCTGGGTATAGATGCCAAAACAGGAAAACTACTCTGGGCGCATGAACAGGTAAACACCCCGCTGGCTGAACGCAAACCGGGTATGGGCGATACGCACAGCAACTCGGCTTATTACGAAAACGGTTACATCTATTATATTGCCGGCGACGGCAACTGCGGTGTGAAGCTGAAACTTTCGGACGATGGCAGGCAGATAACCCAGGTTTGGAGGAATACAGCGGTTGATGATTATATGGGAGGATTTATTAAAATTGGCAACCGCATCTACACCGGAAGCGAATCGAAACGAGCTCTTTTATGTGTGGATGATATCAGCGGACAGCTTGTGGATTCCCTCAAAATAGGTATTGGCTCACTGGCGTTGGCTGACCACATGCTTTACTACTATAACCAACGGGGTGAGATGAATCTGGTTAGTCCCAAATCAGATCAATCTCTTCAATCCAATCAATCCCCTCAATCCCCTCAATCTCTTGAGACTAACCCAGGTAAGCCCGGAATCCTTAAAATGGAGTTGGTCAGCAAATTCAAGATCACTGCCGGAACCAAGGAGCATTTTTCGCACCCGGTAATTAAAAATGGCGTTCTGTATATCCGTCATGGAAAAGCCTTACTGGCTTATGACATCCTCAACAAATAAATAAGCTTCCTTTTTCTATGAAACAATCCATCAAAACTGCTCTGATTATTAGCTTCCTGATCCTGTCGGTGAGCCTGGTGGCCCAAACAAACGCCCAATTCCGGGGTCCGGAACGTAACGGCATTTACCAGGAGGCTAACCTGCTGAAATTGTGGCCGGCCGAAGGACCTACGCTGATGTGGAAAGCTGAAGGTATTGGAAACGGATACAGTTCGCCAGTAATTTCGGGCGACCGGATTTATGTTACCGGGGAAGTCGACAGCATAGGGTACTTGTTTGCTTACTCAAAATCCGGTTCCCTGCTCTGGAAAAAGGAAACCGGACGCGAATGGATGGAAAATTTCACCGGATCGCGCTCCACCCCAACCCTGATTGATGGTTTACTCTATGTTTCCACCAGTATGGGCCGTGTAATCTGCTTTGATGCAAGCCAGGGTAATGAAAAATGGTCGGTCGATATGCTGAAGGACCTGCATGGAATAAATGTCCGTTTTGGCTATTCGGAAGGGCCACTTGTAAATGATAATCTGGTTTATTGCTTTCCCGGCGGACGCGACACCAATGCGGTGGCCCTCGACAGGTTCAGCGGGAAAATAGTCTGGGTTTCGAAAGCACTGGGTGATTCAACGGCTTATACTTCACCTCTGCTGATTACCCTGCCCTCGCGTAAACTCATCGTGAACTTTACCATCCACAACCTGGTAGCGCTGGATGCGGCAAACGGTGAACTGCTTTGGAGCAAACAGCTCAACGGTGAAGGCGACATACACGCCAATACCGCCTTGTTCGAAAACGGCTCGGTTTATTATATCACCGGCACCGACAACGGGGCTGTGAAACTGGCCTTGTCAGCCGACGGCAGTACTATTACCGAAGTGTGGCGCAATGCCACGGTTACCGATGTTCACGGAGGATTTGTGAAACTGGGTAATTACCTCTACACCTCACAATACAAGCCGCGCAGGTATTGCAGCGTGGATGCAGCTACCGGCCTGCTTGCCGATTCATTGAAATTTGATAAGGGCGCCTTGATCAGCGCTGATAATATGCTCTATCTCTATACCGAAAAAGGCAAGGTCGGATTGGTAAAACCCGACAATGGCAATATGGAGCTGGTAAGCTCGTTCAAAATGCCTGTTGGCACAAAGGAATTCTTTACCATCCCGGTAATTGTGGAAGGCGTTCTTTACCTTAGGCAGGGAAATGATATGTTGGCCTACGATATCAGGAAGAAGTAAACCGGATTACAGATGAAAAATGAATGGAAAGGGCTGCAGGAATTTTATAAAATTCACTTAAAACAGGGGTTTTAAAGAATCAGGGCTACTCCGACTCACCTAAGCAAATTCAGGACGAATTCGCCAATATCACCTTCCTTAATCCGGGTAAAACTTTTATCTGATTATCTTTTACTGGAAATCCATTTTTACTCTGATCTGAAACTTTTAGTGTAGCTTATTGTATTTTTGATATGTAAATGCTTCGTTATTGATGAACTTAAAAAAGTAGGCCTAATTTAACAGGAGGATAAAAAATGAGAGATGTTTTAAACTACAAAGGGTTTATCGGCTCGGTTCACTTTTCGGCCGATGACAGTGTTTTTTATGGAAAAGTGGAGGGGATTACCGATCTGCTGACCTTTGAGGGAGAAACGGTGAAGGAACTCACCGAAGCATTCCACTTAATGGTTGACGAACATATAAGAGATCGTGAAACCGATAATGTTGAACCCGAAAAGAGTTATAAAGGCAGTTTTAATGTTCGTCTAACCCCTGAACTTCACCGGCGCATTGCTATTTCCGCAATAATGCGGGGCATTACCATAAACAAGTATGTTTATGAAGCCCTAAACCAGATTGTATCGCATTGAATGCGCAGAGCCGAAACTTTCCGGCCCCTGTCGCAAATTCCTGATTTTTATTTACTTTTTAGTGCTGAAAAATCTTTATGGTTTCCCTGTAACCGGGTTTATTGCTGTACCAATCCGTATACAGAACACCCGCTGACTGGGCCCAGTCCGGAAAATATTTATACCCTTGAATAACAGGCGTTTTTTCGTTGGTATACTCAAACGGAACCGGAAGGTTCAGTGCCCAGGGAAGATTGTTGGAAGTTTTATAATAACGGCCGGCAGCTATACTGGAATTGTCGGATGAGGTGCCGAACAGGGCTGTATTTGCCAGGGAAGTAGGCAGTTTATCGGCAAGGTGGATCTCAATACTCCTGTCTTTGTTCTTTATGAGGAATGGATTATAGGGTGCGGTTCCAACGCTTGCCAGAGGAACGGGGGTTGTAAAGTGGATAAGTATTTTCACCGTATCCGCATTCCCATAGGCTGCACCTGGAGTTGTATTGAAAAAACTACCCGAACCTGAATGGTGAATCACATTGTTGTAATCATCGAAAACAATAACAACCGCTTTTGCCTGGCCATTCTCCACCCCGTTAGATGCCAGTGAGATATAGTTGCCCGAAAGCGAATATCCCGAAACGGATGCAACCTGTCCCGGCAGAATTCCGTCGAACTGAAATCCGAAGCCATTGCGGAAGGTAGAACCGGCAGCCCGCACGTAGAATTGGGGTTTTATATCAACAACGTTGTTCTGGGCATTGGTCACGGTTTTCACACGATAATCCACCACGAGGTCATTCATATCGTAGTCGCCCTTGCCAGGCCAGAGGTCTTCGAAGGCCAGGGAACCGAAACCGGTTTGGGAAGGGTAATAATTATCAAAAGCCCTAGTAGCATCCAAAGGATACTTATCCAGGGTATTGGCTACCCCGTCACCATCCGTATCCACAATTGGAGGAGAACCGCCAATGCCTTCGGGGTTACACGACGATATCTGGATGATGTTTGTAGCAGTCGAGATTTTGGTAAGGGTAGCCCCGCTTGCAAAATTGGCGGTCCCACCCGTGGTTAATGTGCCGGTTGGCGTCACCGTTTCAATGGAACCGGTCACTTTGTAGGTGGAGTTAATGGCACCTGAGGATGAAATTTTTATTTCACTTCGCCCACCGGTGCCCTGTACATTCGCATTTTGCATATAGGTAGCCGTCGAAATCATCGAATTGTTTTTGAGCAGCAGGGTTGCACCTCCGTTCACGGTCAGTTTTCCGTCTTCTTTCAGGTAGGCCCCGTTCATGGTCAGGTTGCCGCTGTTCAGGCTGAGATCCTGATGAACGATGATGCGGCAATTATTATATAGGGTGGCGCTGTTGAGGTTCAGATGGCCCGAAATCTCCATAGGGCCATTGTTGGTTACCTGGGAATTGATGTTCACATCCCCGGTAATAGTGAGGGAGTCGGTGGTTACAAACAATCCCAGGCTGGAATTAATATTTAATCCGCCGTTCATTTTCATGGAACCATAATTCTCAACGGAACCGCTGGGCGAAAACTGGGCCCCAATCACAAAATCGTGACAATGGTTGATCAGTCGGGCCGTACCATTCATATTCAGTCCACCGAGATGCACATGCGAATTGGCGTAGGTTGTAATGCGCGTTACATCGCCCATAGCCAGGTAGTTATCGTAAATGAACCACCCACCCTGTGTGACCGTTATAAAGCAGCTATTATTCATATTATTGATAAAAGATGGATGAAACGTTCCGCAAACATTGATGGAGCCGCCACTCCCGCTGAAATTGATGCCCCCGGTAAAAGAACCGGTGACATAATAGGTTGTGCCGTTACTAATATTTATCGTTTGATTTCCTGATAGTGTTTTGGCCGGTGTGGCACCGGAACAATCAGGATCGGAGGTGATAAAAGCTTCATTTTTCAAACCTGTCTGTGAAAAGGTATAGCTTAGCTCATCCACCACAGGCACGCTGTCGGCCGCTGAGAAGGCAGCCCCATCCTCCGCTTTCAGGTACAGGTTCGTCAGCGTGGAGGCAATCCTGAGGGATGTTTCAAACGGGAATTCATAGCCCGCGGCACCGCTTATCAGCAGGTTTCCTCCTTTTCCCGGATCACCGTCGAATACCGAAATTTTGCAAAGAGTCCCTATTTGAGCGGGTATCATATTAATTCCCACCCTAAGTGAGATGAGCCTGGAGGATTCCCAGTTGAAGGCAGATGGGACTTTCATTTCATCCATGGTTGCCGGGCGGGTAGAATCCGTATTGTCTGTTCCTTTTTTACAAGCGGCCAGTATAACAAGCAATACCAGTGATAGTATAAGCTGAGTGAAATTGGAGTGTTTCATGTTGAGGCATTTTTTAACGGCATAAAATTAAGATAATTCCCCTTTCAGGCATAAAGAATTTAACGCCAGGTTTTTATCATGAGCGACTCACACAGGTCTTCCAACCAAAAGCCGGTCAGGGCTTAGGGGCATGGACCATTGAAACACGATGACTGAATTAGACTGAAAAATCAGGTTTTCATTGTATAGAAACAAACCAATTTCTGGCTCATCACTTATACCTTGCTAAATAGAAATAATCAGTAAAATGCAATCTGCTATAAACCCACATACATCCCTGCAGGAATACCCGTAATATTCCCCGAAATAAGTACTTTTGCTTTGTAAAAATCAGCTGCGGTTTATTATGTTTAAAAACAACATTTACAGCTACCTGCTCGCCACCTTTGTTGTGGCTGGCATAGCTGTACTTGCCTGGTGGCTGATGTATAATCCTGTGAGTTCGTTCCGGCAATCCTTACCGGGAATGGATGAGCGAAAAACGGGTGCGGTTACCGTACAGGCGGTTAAAATAGGTGAGACCTTTACCTTTTTCAAAACCTGTGATGATATTCCCGGAACACGCTGGCCGCGGTTTCGGGGTGCTGATTTCGATAACGTGAACAAGGAAAATATACGTTTAATCGACAAGTTTGGAAAAGACGGTCCGAAAATACTATGGAAAATCCCGCTTGGCGAAGGCCATGCTGCCCCTGCTGTTTACGATGGCCGGGTTTACATTCTCGATTATGATGAAACCAGCAAACAGGACCTGTTACGTTGTTTGTCGCTGGCAAGCGGTGAGGAACTCTGGAACCGCGGGTACCATGTGAGGCTTAAACGGAATCATGGACTTTCCCGTACCATCCCAGCCGTAAATGAAAATTACGTGGTAACCATAGGGCCACGCTGCCAGGTGATGTGTGTAAGCCGCATGAAGGGCGACTTTCTTTGGGGACTCGACGTAGCCGCCGAATATAAAACGGAAGTGCCTTTCTGGTATACCGGTCAATGCCCGATTATCGAAGACGATACCGCCATCATCGCCACCGGCGGCACAAAACTCATGGTTGCCATCGATTGCAAAACAGGAAAAAAAGCCTGGGAAACACCCAATCCGCACAACTGGAGGATGTCGCATTCCTCCATTATGCCTATGGTTTTTAAAGGGAAGAAAATGCTTGTATATTGTGCCATAGGCGGGCTTTGCGGCGTTTCGGCGAGTGGAACCGATAAGGGTCAAATACTTTGGGAATCAACCGGATTCGCACCGGCCGTTATCGCACCTTCTCCGGTTATACTCGATAACGGCCTAATTTACATGACGGCTGGGTATGGAGCCGGGGCGGCTCTGATACAGGTAAAAGAAAACGGGGGACATTATACCGCGGAACCAGTTCAGAAATACAAGCCTCTCGATGGACTGGCTTCGGAGCAGCAGACACCCATTTATTACCATGGTTTCCTCTTCGGGATATTGCCTAAGGATGCCGGTGAGCTGCGCACACAGTTTGCCTGCTATAAAGCAAATGATACGCGGAAATCGGTGATGAGCAGCGGAAAAACCGAAAGGTTCGGACTGGGACCTTATATTATTGCCGACAATAAGTTCTTTATTTTGAGCGATGAAGGCGAAATGACCATAGCTAAATATTCGACTTCCGGATTCACCGTTTTGGACAAAGCCAAAATTATCGATGGGCAGGATTCGTGGGGACCGATGGCCATTACAGGGGGATATTTACTGATGCGCGATTCGAAAACCATGGTTTGCCTGGATATGAGGGCGAAGTGATACATGAAACAACGAAAATTGTATGTCTCATATGATCAGAATGAAGTGTCAACAATTGGGATTGAATACAGTTTTGTAGTTTAAAAGTTAATGACATGGCTGAATCGAATATCGAAATATACAAATCCGAAAGTGGCGAAACGGAAATATCAGTAAGGCTGGAGAACGATACTGTTTGGCTCACACAGAAGCAGATATCAGTTCTGTTCGAAAAAGATTCCGATACTATCGGTCTCCATATTAGAAATATATATCAGTCGGGAGAACTGGACGAAATTTCAACTACCGAGGATTTCTCGGTAGTTCAGTCAGAAGGCAAAAGACAGGTAAAAAGAACACTGAAACACTATAATCTCGATACTATCATTTCGGTTGGGTATAGGGTAAACTCATTCCGCGGCATACAATTCAGAAAATGGGCAAGTGCGATTATGAAAGAATACCTTATCCGAGGATTCGCTTTAAACGAGAAAATACTGGCAAGAAAAACAGCCCAACTGAAAGATCTGCAAAAATCAGTCAGGATAATAGATAATATACTTACATACAAGGAATTGTCGAATGATGAAAGTTTAGGCTTACTGAAAATAATTTCCGATTATGCCTATGCGCTGGATATTTTAGACCAGTACGATTACCAGACTCTCGAAATCAGGGATACATCCGCAAAAGAGACGTATCAGTTGTCATATGAAGAAGCCATGAAACAGATCAGGCTGGCTAAAAAATTCCACGGAAACAGCGAGCTGTTTGGGCGCGAAAAAGATGAGTCGTTCCGAAGTTCTGTAGCGTCCATATACCAGACTTTCAACGGAGTTGATGTATATCCGAGCATAGAGGAAAAAGCGGCTAACCTGCTCTATTTTATAACCAAAAACCATTCGTTTACGGATGGAAATAAACGCATTGCAGCTTTCCTGTTCCTGTATTTTATGGAACGTAATGGAGTATTATTCAATGATGACGGGAATAAACGGATCGCCGACAACACCGTGGTTGCACTCACGCTTATGGTTGCTGTGAGCAAACCAGAAGAAAAAGATACGATGATCAAGGTAATTGTAAATCTGATCAACAGGCATAATTAAGCAACTCAAAATAATCATAGCCAAATCATGAAACAAAAGATAATCATCATTTCCGCCTTAGCCTTGCTGCTTGCACTGGTCGCTTTTATGGTAAAGGACTTTTTCTTCAGTAAACCTGAAAACACCAATCCCTACGAATTCGGACTCAGGCAGGTGCGAACGGGGGATACGGCTACAGCAGCTTTTGCCGAAACAAAGCAAATCAGGACCACGCTTGAAGAAATTCATGGCCTGGCTACTAATCCTTCGGGTAACATCTATGTATCAGGAAAAGGCGGGGTTGAAATTTTTAATCCTTCCGGAAATCCTCAAGCCAAATTCAAAATTGACGGCAGTGCACAATGTATTGCACTTGATGAAACGGGATTGATTTACCTGGGAATGGAGGATCATATTGAGATCTGGAACAAGGAAGGGAAACAGCTGGCGAAATGGAATTCCTGTGGAGCCGATGCCGTACTTACCAGTATAGCAGTCCGTGGAAATGATGTATTTGTAGCCGATGCCGGACAAAAAGTTGTTTATCGCTTCAACAAAACAGGAGGTCTGATCAATAAAATAGGGATGAAGGATCCGGCCACCGGGGTTCCCGGTTTCATTGTACCCAGTCCGTATTTTGACCTTGGTATCAGCCGTGACGGGAATCTCTGGGTGGTAAATCCCGGAAGGCATAGTTTCGAAAAGTATAATTTCGACGGGAAATTGCTTTCGAAGTGGGGAAAGGCCTCCATGGCCATGGACGGATTCTGCGGCTGCTGCAACCCTTCGAACTTTGCCCTGTTTCAGGACAGCCTGTTTGTTACCAGCGAAAAAGCCATTGAGCGGGTGAAGATTTACAATGCCGACGGTACTTTCCGCTGTGTAGTTGCCTATCCGTCGCAGTTTGAAGAAGGCACCAAAGGACTCGACCTGGCCGTAGATAAGCAAAACAGGATTCTTGTTCTGGACCCGGTGAAGAAACTTATCCGTATTTTTGAACTCAAAAATAAATGAAAGTGCCTTTAGTGCTTCAGGTGCGTTCAGTAAAATAAAAACCGAAGAAAAGAGTTTCAGTGTCAGACACCCCTTCGGGTCTTCAAACCCGGAAACCCTTCGGGTAAACAACCCATGATACCCTCGGGTGTACAGACACTGAAAAAGAGTGCTTACTCCGAAAAAAAACTATATGCAGAACAGAAGAGATTTTTTGAACATGCTCTGCCGCGGAACGCTGTTAACCGGTCTGGCAGCCACCACAGGAGTACTCGTATTCCGGTCGGTGAAAGATGGTCATTGTACTCTTGGATCTTCCTGTAACAACTGTAAAAAATCGGATAGCTGCAACCTGCCCGAAGCGGCGCTTTTCAGGCAAACGGTCTGGCAACTCGATCCCACCAAATGCATCCAATGTGGCCGTTGTGCCGAGAATTGCGTGATGACCCCTTCGGCGGTAAAAGCAACCCATGTGTATGCCATGTGCGGCTATTGCGATCTTTGTGGCGGGTATCTTAAACCCGACACCAAAACTATTTCGACGGCTGCCGAAAACCAGCTTTGCCCTACCAGCGCCATCAAACGCAAATTTGTCGAAGATCCGTTTTACCAGTACACCATTGATGAACCTCTGTGCATCGGCTGCGCAAAATGTGTGAAAGGCTGCGGTGCCTTTGGCAACGGATCGCTGCAGTTACAGGTGAGGCACGACCGCTGTGTGAACTGCAACGAATGCGCTATCGCCCGCAATTGCCCGGCGGATGCTTTTAGCCGGGTGCCTGCGAATAAGCCCTATTTGCTCCAGGGAATTGAAACAAAACCGGATGAAAAAGGATAGGCTTTGGGGATTAGAATCTAGGAATTAAAATGAAAGTACGATTGGTATAAAAAATAATAATGGTAATGAAGCGATTTCTGGCCCTGGTTTTCCTGGTTTTCCTGTTCAGCGTTCAAAGTTTGAGCGTGTTTGGGATTCAGCGTTTCCCCAAGCCTGAATTTGAATCGGGTTACATACAGCCCGAAACCCTGATGCCCGCTCCCCGGGCAGAAATGCTCGCCCTTTTGGATATAGCTGTATTGATCCTTTCCCTTTCGGTGGTTACATGGCTGGTACTAAAAAAACGATCCCGCAAAGGTGTTTTCTGGATGTCGCTATTTTCCCTTGCCTATTTTGGCTTTTACCGCGAAGGCTGTATCTGTTCTATAGGATCCATACAGAATGTCACCCTGGCCCTGTTCGATACATCCTATGTTATCCCGCTGACAGCCATCGTTTTTTTTATTGCTCCCCTGGTATATACCTTGTTTTTCGGCCGTACTTTCTGTGCCGGGGTTTGCCCTTTCGGTGCCTTGCAGGACCTGGTCGCTTTCAGTCCGCAGAAACTGGGATCCCGGATAAATGCCGTGCTGGGTGTTATTCCCTACATCTATCTGGGCCTGGCCGTATTGTATGCCGCCACCGGCACCGATTTTATCATTTGCAGGTATGACCCCTTTGTGGGGATTTGGAGGTTTAATGCTTCCTTTGGAATGTTTGTATTCGGGGGTTTGCTACTGGTAACAGGCATTTTTATTGCCCGGCCGTATTGCCGTTTCCTTTGTCCTTACGGGGTGTTGCTGAACTGGAGCAGCCGCTTTTCGCGAAAGCACATAACCATAACGCCTGCCGGCTGTATACAGTGTAGGCTGTGCGAAAATTCATGTCCTTATGATGCTATTGATATTCCGGCAACTTCCAAAAACCCCGAGGATAAAAGAACCATGGGGCGCAAGCTGATATTTATAACCGTACTGATCCCTCTCCTGATTTTTGCAGGCGGGTGGACCGGTTCTAAACTGCATGAACCTTTGGCCGGTGTAAATGCTAAGGTACGGCTGGCAAAACAAATCCTGAACCCGCCTAAAGATACCGGCAAGCCGGAGACCTTTGAAATACAGGCTTTCAAATCGTCGGGCAAACCGCAAAAGCAGGTTTTTGATGAAGCTTCCCTGGTGCTGAAGAAATTCTACCTGGGCGGATGGATACTGGGAGGGTTTATAGGGCTGGTTTTCGGCGGTTTGATTGCAGGCCGGATTATTACCAGGCATCACGCCGATTATGTGCCTAATAAAGGAAACTGTTTTAGCTGCGTGCGTTGTGTGGATTATTGCCCGGTGAAATAAATGTTGGATGTGGGATGTGGGATGTTGGAAATGGATGCATTGGGTATTGGAACTAGAACATGAGTTAAATGAGAAATACGATTATCTTGCACAGTATCACTAAAAGGATGGCTTTTCCGGTTTTGGTCATACGGCTTCCGTCAATGCAGTTGCAATAAATATATATCTAAAATAGAAGTAAAGCTGTCATTAAAACCATGAACAAACAGAATTCACCGGGTAAAACCATCAGTCTGCTGCAAAGCATTGCCTTTGCGGGGGCTATGCTGGCATTTGTCCTTTGTATACTCATTTCGGTGAATTATTTCCAGGTGAAGAAGAGCGACCCTCTGAATTCACCGGCCATGAAGACCATGATTGAGCGCTTCAGGAATAATCCGGATGACGAACAGATTAAATCGGAAATCCGCGAATTCGACCTGCTTGCCCGCAAGGCGTTTTTTACCAATCAATGGCAAATCCGCACCGGGGGAACCCTGCTGTTATTCAGTGTGCTGATTGTGATTATCTGCCTGAAAACCATTGAACTGCTTTCAGCTAAACTTCCCTTGATGCCGGATACCGCAACCACAAATTTCTGGGATTCACGCACCTTAAACCGCAAATGGGTAGCTTATTCCGGTATATTCCTGGTTTGTGTTTCTTTGATTTTTGCTTTTCTGACGCACAACGAATTGGGCAAAACGCTTGAGCTGACAGGAAAAACACCGGGTTCAGCGGCTGATTCCAACCTGCTGAGTAAAAGCACGGGTGCCTCGACCGCGGATTCAATTTCTGCCAGTGACAGTGGTTCCGGTGTCAGGCAGGATTCATTGCCGGCTGCATCATCTCTTGATGCTTACCCAACTCAGCAGGAAATCAACAGCAATTCAGCTTCCTTCCGTGGGCCGGGTGGCAACGGAATTGTTTATCAACGCGGCTTCCCATCCTCCTGGGATGGTCGGAGCGGGAAGAATATCAAATGGAAAACAGCTGTTCCCTTGCCTGGATACAATTCGCCTGTAGTGTGGAACGATAAAATATTTCTTTCGGGCGCAAGTGCTTCAAAGCGCGAGGTTTATTGTTTTGATTTCAATACAGGAAAAATCCTCTGGCACACTGTTGTTGATAAGATTCCAGGCTCATCAGCCACGGCTCCGAAAGTAAATGGTGAAACCGGCTTTTCGGCTCCTACCCTCACTACCGATGGCAGGCGGGTATATGCCATCTTTGCTAATGGCGACCTGGTGGCACTCGATTATGCCGGTAAACAGGTATGGGCTAAAAACCTTGGGCTACCCAAAAACCATTACGGCCATTCCTCCTCCCTGGCCATGTTTCATGATTTACTGATTGTACAATTCGACCAGTCGGGCAGCGCCAATGTTTTAGCCCTTTCCGGCACAACCGGCAAGGAAGTATGGAAAACCAGCAGGGATGTGAAAATTTCGTGGTCTTCACCTATCATCGTCAATACCGGAAAACAAACGGAAGCCATGCTGGTAGCTGAACCTTTTGTGATTTCGTACAACCCGTCCACCGGCAAAGAACTCTGGCGTTTCAACTGCATCAGCGGCGAAGTAGGTCCTTCGCTGGCCTATGCTGACGGGGTGGTGTTTTCGGTGAACGACTATTCAAAACTGGCCGCCGTGCAGTTAGGTGCATCACCTAAGCTTTTATGGGAAAGTGACGAGTATCTTTCGGATATTCCCAGCCCGGTGGCCACATCCAAATATCTGTTTTTGCCCACCAGTTATGGCATGATGGCCTGTTACGATGCCAAAACCGGCACCAAGTACTGGGAGCATGATTTTGCTACGCCCACCTATGCCTCGCCTGTACTTGCCGATGGAAACATCTTCCAGATGGATAAAAAAGGGGTGATGCATATCTTTAAAGCTGATAAAACATATATCTCTGTAAATGATTCACCTTTGGGTGAATCATCTGTCTGCACCCCGGCATTCGCCGGCGGAAGGATCATTATCAGAGGCGATAAGAACTTATATTGCATAGGAAAGTGATTCCAACCCACGAACATATCATCCGGATTGTTGAACAGATTGTAGCCCTGCGCGGCACTGCTGCCGATGCGACTATACCTGTACTTCAGGATATTCAGCAGGAATTTAATTACCTGCCCGAAGAAGCCTTGAAGCATGTGTGTGAAATCACCGAAATAACACCGTCACGCATTACCGGCATTTCCACATTCTATTCCCAGTTTCGTCATCAGCCGGCCGGTAAACACATTATCAGGGTTTGTACCGGCACTGCCTGTCATGTAAAAGGCGCAGGCAGGGTTTACGATGCCATTGCCAGGGAGCTCAAACTCACCGAAGGGCAGGAGACCGATGCCGGCGGGCTGTTTACTCTTGAAACCGTAGCCTGTCTGGGTTGTTGTACCCTTGCTCCCGTTATAAAGATTGATGATACTACCTACGGTCATATCTTACCCGAAAAAGTAGGCGATGTCATACAGGATTTCCTTTCGAAAAGCCGGAATACCAGCCATCAGCCTGCAATTGACCGGAAAAGTAATACTGAATCCCTGGGTGAAATACGCATTGGGCTGGGCTCCTGTTGCGTAGCCAGTGGCAGCGAAGAGGTGAGGGACGAACTTGACAGGATACTGAAAGAGACTAAAATCAATGTCAGCGTCAAACAGGTAGGATGTGTAGGTGTCTGTAACCAGGTTCCTATCATGGAAATCTTACAGCCCGGGCAGGAACCTGCCTATTACGCTAAAATCAAACCCGAGGAAGTTAAGGACATTGTGCTGAGTCACTTCAGGCCTGCCGGTTTCTTTAACAGGATGAAGAATAACTTCATCAACAGTTTCGAAAAAGCGGTTGTGGATGGTGAGCCTAAATCGTTCCGAAAGTATTTATCCGAACAGCGCGACACGCCCATATCCGAATTTCTGGGTCCCCAAATGGCCCTTGCTTCCGAAAACCGCGGTGTGGTAAAGCCCTGCGATTTAGCGGAGTACCGCGAAGGCGGAGGCTTTACTGCCTTACAGAGATGCCTCGGCGAAATGGATCCGCAGCAGCTGGTGGACGAAATTAAGGAAAGCGGTTTGCGTGGCCGTGGAGGCGCCGGTTTCCCTACCGGTCGCAAATGGCAGGTGGTTAAAGATCAGGACAGCGCCGAAAAATATGTTATCTGCAATGGCGATGAAGGCGACCCCGGGGCATTTATGGACCGCATGCTGCTTGAGTCCTATCCCTTCCGCGTGATCGAAGGCATGCTCATAGCCGGGTATGCGACCCGTTCGAGCCACGGCATTTTTTATATACGCGCCGAATACCCCTTGGCCGTGAAGCGGATTAATGAAGCACTGCTGATTTGCAGCGAAAACGGCCTGATTGGCCCTTCGGTAATGAAGAGCGCGTTCGCTTTTGATATAAGTGTTTTTGAGGGTGCCGGGGCTTTTGTTTGCGGGGAGGAAACGGCACTCATTGCATCCATCGAGGGCGAACGCGGAATTCCCCGTATGCGTCCGCCTTATCCTGCCATTAAAGGCCTCTGGGGTAAGCCAACCCTGGTGAACAATACCGAAACCTTTTCGCTGGTTTCCTGGATTTTTCGTCATGGAGCCCAGGCATTTGCCAACATAGGAACGGCTGGCAGCAAAGGCACCAAGGTATTTGCCCTGGCTGGAAAAGTGAAGCGGGGCGGACTGATTGAAGTGCCTATGGGCATCACCCTGAGGCAGATCGTTGAAGAAATTGGCGGAGGCATTGCCGACGACCGCAAATTTAAAGCCGTACAAATCGGCGGGCCTTCGGGTGGTTGCATCCCTGCTGAAATGTATGATTTGCCTGTTGATTTTGAAGAATTGGCCAAAGTCGGCGCTATGATGGGCTCCGGCGGCCTGATTGTGCTCGACGATACGGATTGCATGGTGGATATTGCCCATTACTTTCTGTCGTTTACCCAGGATCAGTCCTGCGGCAGGTGTACCTTTTGCCGCATCGGTACAACGCGTATGCTCGGACTGCTTGATAAAATCAGGAGTGGGAAAGGGAAGGCCGAAGATATAATCCATCTCGAAAAACTGGCCCTGAGCACCCGTCAGGGCAGCCTGTGCGGATTAGGTAAAACAGCGCCCAATCCTGTGCTTTCCACCCTGCGTTATTTCAGGGACGAATACGAGGCTCATATCAACGGTCATTGTCCCTCCGGAAAATGCCTGCCACTGATCACCTACCGGATTACGGACGAATGTATAGGGTGTACCAAATGTGCCCAGCGTTGTCCTTCCGCTGCCATAGAATTCAAGCCTTACGAAATCCATACTATCGATATGGAGAAGTGTATCAAATGTGATATCTGCAGGCAGGTATGCCCGGTGGATGCGGTTACTGTTTTTTAATGTCGGATGTTGGATGTTGGATGTCGGATGTCGGATGTCGGATGTCGGATGTCGGATGTCGGATGTAAATATAAGTCGGATAAAGCGGTATGTTGAAAGTGAGTAAAACAGCATTATCAGTGAAAAGACAACTAATGCAAACTTTTTTATAAAAATGGATTCGAAAAAGGACAGCTGACGAATCTAAATTGCTCCTCTATCGATTTGGGTCTTCCAACCCATTCAGCTTGCCAATCCTAATTTACCAAACCAGAAATGATAAAACTCACCATAGATAGCCTCCCGGTCGAAGTTGAAGAAGGAACCACGGTGCTGGAGGCGGCGGCGGCATTGGGCATTGAAATACCCACTATGTGTTATCTCGAAGGGCATACCTGTCATCCTTCGTGCATGGTTTGTATGGTGAAAGACGACGGCAGGGGACAATTCTTCCCTTCCTGTGCCATGCCGGTGAGTGAAGGCATGAATATCACCGCCAGCTCGGATGAAGTTTTGGAATTGCGCCGCGAGGCGCTCAAACTACTACTCAGCGACCATGTGGGCGACTGCGAAGCACCCTGTACGCTTACCTGTCCTGCCGGCATGGACATTCCGCTGATGAACCGGCTGATTGCCGGAGGCGAATTCGCAAAAGCCCTGGAAGTGGTTCATAGAGAGATCGCCCTGCCCCTGGTACTGGGCTATATCTGTCCGGCACCCTGCGAGAAAGCCTGCCGCCGCAAACCTATTGACGGAGCAGTGTCCATTTGCCTGTTAAAACGTTTTACGGCACAGGATGCCGGCAGGCGGAATCAAAATCTGAAAGTGGAAGTCATCCCAAGCGGAAAAAAAATAGCCATCATTGGTACCGGTCCTGCCGGGCTTTCGGCCGCTTATTATCTTTTAAGGGCAGGACACGAATGTACTCTGTTCGATAAAAACGAACAGGCCGGCGGCGCCATGCGCTACAGCATCCCGGAGGAAAAGCTCCCCCGCGAAATGCTGGACGCCGAAATTGAAGGCCTGCGAAACATGGGTGCTGTTTTTCAACTGAACTTCCGCATTACGGCCGATGTTTTTGAAAATACCATTCTGCCCGATTTCGACGCCGTAATCCTGGCCAGCGGCAAAAGGAACATTCAGCCGGTAGAGGATTTTGGGTTGATAGGCGACTGGGGGACTGACATTGCCGACAAAAAAACGTTGAGGACCTTACGCCCGGGAGTGTTCGCCTGTGGAAACATGATACGCGAACATGAGATGGCCGTGAGAGCATCGGCACAAGGGCGGATAGCTGCAACCGAGGTGGGCATCTACCTGAATACTCAGCTGCCGGTTAAAAAAATCCATTTCAATTCCGCTTTCGGACATCTTACCCACCCTGAACAGCAGGAGTATCTGAAAGAAAGCCATCCCGCCGTTCCTGTGGAGCCGGATGGGGGTTTCCTGGCAGGCTATCAGGAAAAACAGGCTATGGCCGAAGCCTCCCGCTGCCTGCATTGCGACTGCCGTAAACCTGCATCCTGTAAATTGCGGATTTATTCGGATCAGTACGGGGTAAACCGCAAAAAGCATCTCGGCCCCGACCGAAATCAACTTACCAAAGCTATACATCACAACCTGATTGTATATGAACCCGAAAAATGCATTCGCTGCGGCTTGTGTGTTGAGATCAGCGCAAAAGAAGAATCCCTGGGCTTAACGTATATCGGCCGAGGGTTTAATGTAAGGATTAGCGTTCCTTTCGACGAGACTATAGCCCAGGCTCTCAGTAAAACGGCAGAAGCCTGTGTAATTGCCTGCCCTACCGGCGCTATGGCTTTCAAGAAGCAGGAAGATCGCATTTGAACCTTCAATTTTTACCGACAAGCCCTAACACCTCACCCCTAAATCACAACTCTTTTTACATAAATGAATCCATTTTTACTCATTTCCCTGCTTTATATAACCACTTCCCTAAGCGCGGCGGCACAGGTTCCAAACCCTGAAAACTGGCTTTCGTTCCGGGGTAATGCCCAGCTTACAGGTGTTTCGCCGGCTACAATAGTACCTCCTCTAAAGTTGCTGTGGTCGTTTAAAACGGACGATGCCATAAAATCATCCCCGGTTATATACAACAGCACCATTTTCATAGGTTCGAACGATGGATTTTTATATGCTGTTTCTTCCACCGGCACCCTGAAATGGAAGTTCAACGCCGGTTCCTCCATAGAGGCGCCACCGCTGGTGCTGGATAATATGGTATTTGTAGGTTCCCTCGAAGGAGTTGTTTTCGCTATCAATGCCGGTACGGGGAAGTTGAAATGGAAATATGTCACCGAAGGACAGATTTCCGGTTCCTGCAACTGGACTTTGGGTCCGGATTTAAAACAAAAACGCCTTCTTTTCGGCAGTTACGACTACTTCCTGCACTGTGTGGATGCCGCCACCGGGAAACTTTTATGGAAATACGAGTCAGGAAATTATATCAACGGGGCCGCCTGTGTGAGTGGCAAAAAAGCGGTCTTTGGCGGTTGCGACGGCATTTTACACATCATCAATACCCTTAACGGAAAGGCGTCGGGCAGCATTAACGTGGGTACTTACATTCCCGCCTCCACAGCTGTAAGCGGCGACCTGGCCTTTTTCGGCAATTACGACGGCGTATTTTATTGTGTGGATATGAAGCTGAAGAAAATTAAATGGAAAACCGAAGGCGGAGGACCTTTCCTCGCTTCGCCGGCCATTTCGGGTAAGCGGGTTATCACAGGCTCTCAGAATAAAACCTTATATTGTTATGATGCAGGCACCGGTAAAATGCTCTGGAAATTCAAAGCTTTAAACAAAATAGATGCTTCACCCGTTATCACAGGCAATTCAGTGGTAGTTGCTTCCGCCGATGGAAGGCTACGCTTTATTGATATCGCCACCGGAACCGAAACCTGGAAATTCGAAGTCGGAAGCGCTATCAGCGGAACTCCCGCTGTTACATCCAAAATGATAGTTGTAGCGGCCGAAGACGGAAAAATATATGCCTTTGGACCCAAATGAGTTTAAAAAAGCCATTCGCTCACCAGGGAATTATCCCGGCTACCATCTGCAGCTTGTGATACATCCGCACCTCCCTGATTCCGATCACCTACCTCTCACAACTCCCCACTCCCCACTCCCCACTCCCCACTCCCCACTCCCCACTCCCCACTCACCACTCACCACTCACCACTCACCACTCCCCTCTCACCTCACACCTCTCACCTCTCACAACTCACAACTCACAACTCACCTCTCACCACTCACACTCACCACTCACCTCTCACCTCTCACCTCTCACAACTCACCACTCACCTCTCACCTCTCACCTCTCACCTCTCACCTCTCACAACTCACAACTCACCACTCACCACTCACTTCTCACTTTTCACAACTAACCTCTCCCTCCCAATAACACTTTACATCACTTTCATCTAACTAAATTTACCGGGCTGATTATGTGCAATATACAAAGGGCATTTTTAACAATCCCAGCCTTTTTCTTACTCCCGTTAGTTC
>CAIPFN010000248.1 GCA_903864265.1 uncultured Bacteroidales bacterium
ATGGCGGCCATTGAAGGAGGCCTGCAAATCGCAGCCATTTCTTCACAGAAAGTGCCTGAATTTGCCAAAGGAAGGTTTAACGTAACAGGGCAATCCGGAAAGGAATACACCAACATGCCGTATATGGGACCCGCCAGAACAGGCCTGTACACCCACCCCGCTATTGTTGGGGAAACCGGATCCGAAATCATTATTGACCCGCAGACCACACGAAATATCATCATGAATTATCCAGGAATCATGTCTGCCATCCAAAATGCCCGGATACCGCAGTTTGCAACCGGCCGGTATCCGGAGGCAGGGGTAACTCCTTCGCCTGGCCCCGGCCAGACGATGGATTTCACGATGCTGGCAGCCATGAATGAATTCAGCGCTGCCATCAGGGAATTGAAAACAAACGGGGTACATCTGGATTACCAGAAACACAAGGACATGAGCAAAAAAGAATCCCTTGCCGAATCCATCACATCCATGTAATGTCCTTTCTCTCCAAATTCTATTCATACACTTTTGCACTATGGCCCTGACGATCACCAAAAGACCCAATACCATTATCCCCGCTAAAATGCCGGTGGTTTTCTCGCTGCATACTTCCTACGCCGGAGCATGCCGGATTACCGGTGGAATCGGATTGAATGCCGATTGCATTGAACCCGACTCCAACAAAAATGTAACCTTTGAATTTTCAGATTACATCCGGGATCTTCCCGTGCTGAATCTGGAAATCAATACCCCCTTTGCGCATCCGCATGCCTTCCCTTCCGTTTTCTTTTATTTTAACGAAAGGCATGGCTCGCCCCCTGTGGATTACAACTATACCGAAAGCGGGATGTACAGCATTATCAATGCGAAAATCCCGCACTGGAAACGGGATGAATACCGCAAGATGGAAGACATCATAAATATGGATGCGCCTTTTCTCACCTGGTATCCGAAAGGAAAAACAAGAAAAGTGCTTCCACAGGAATCCATTCATTTGTTTTTCCTGCCCACCATGCCTGGGGATTATTGGAAAGGGGTTTTCGATGTGCTTTTTACAAATGGGAATACGGCTTCATTTTATATTGAGACACTTGAAACTTCAGGGAAAATCATGCAATTCAACGCCAGCCCCTCGTTCCCTGAAACATGGTGCAAAACATATTACCCAGGGCAAACCGTTGCTCTCTATACGTTCACTGTATATTGCCCTGACACAGATAGCATTTCTGATTTTCAAACTTTTGTCATCAACCGGTTGCCATACTCGCATACCACGCAGATCTTGTTCCGCAATAGCTGGGGCACTTTCGATCAGTTTATGTGCAAAGGGCTTTCTTCTGTCACGGCCACATCGGAACGGCTCACCGCCAAGCAGTTCGCCGATTACGATGCGCCAGCCAAGCCCGACAAAGTGACCTGGTATAACGAAGGACGAAATCTGCTGAATGTCGAAACAGGCTACCTGCTAAAAGAGGAAAGCACATGGTTAAATGAACTGCTGCTTTCCACTGAAATTTATGTCCGGCAGGGATATTCTTACTTCCCGGTTGAAATCCGTTCCGACAAATTTCTGGTGTCCAGCGATGACAATGCGCTGCTTAGCATCGCCCTTGAATTTGAATTTATGCAAACTCCCATAATCGAACAGGCGTAATGGAAGAGAAAATAATCAAACTCAGCAGATCAACCGGCAAGCCGCCGGTCAACAGCTTCGCCCTGGACCAGCTCGCCTGGAACGTAAGGACCGGATTGTTGTGGGCCAAAACACAGGATGAAAACGGAAGCGAACATGTGGTTTGCATCGGGCAAGCCACAGTCCCAGGCTCCGGGCATGCACGGATGCACTCCATGACGGATCCGCTGGATCATGCTCCGGTGGATCCTGACTTTTACGGAATGATCCCCAGGGCGAATCCAACAACCGGCGCATGGGAACTGGTGCCTATGGTCACCGGAACCGGATCGGAATCTATTCACATCCCGGAATTAAAGTATGAGTTCAGCACCTATCCCATCGATGGGACCGCTCAAAATGATATCATAAAATGCTGGTGGGAATCCAAAAACATACAATTCCTGGATTACAACCCTGAAATATGGTCATTTCAGTATAAGAAATTAAGGAGAAAAAGGAATGTCACCTCCAACCACTTCGGGAAAGAATTCTTTCCTGATTCCACCTTGCATGATAAAACTCAATGGCCGACAAATTATGCTGAATACGACCCGGATCTCTTTCGAATGAATATTAACGGCACTTCATCGGACTATGCATTTGAATCGCTTGAAAGCCTTGACCTTCGGACCTATCAAATACAATTTACAGTGTCAAACTATGAATTTGGTTCCATCCGTACCTGTGTGGGTGGTGACTCATGGGGTGAATACAGGTCCTCAAACGGAACCTTTACCGAAATTGTCCAGTGCGTAAGTGCTGAATCTTTGAAGTTTTATTGCGACGATGTAAACTCTCACTTGTCTGTAACATTTATTTCTGCAAAGCCAGTTTCTGTTTCGAGTCTGGAAACCGTAAAATCATCCCGCCGCTGGCGGCATCAGTCGCATTTAAATGGAATAAACCATCTGGGTCTGAACCAATATACCGGTGCCATGACTAGTGAATGCGATGCACTGAGTTTAACAGGACGGAAGACAGAATTTCCGCTGACGAGTATCCTGAATAAAACAAAACAAATCCTTCCCATTGATCCATGGGATTACTATCTCAACGGTACCGCACAACCACCCATATTAATAACAAGCCTGGCGGATCTGGATGTTCCCGGTTTTTGTATTTCCTTACCAGGGAATAAGTATTACAGCGCTCAGTTTAGGTTCTGCATAACCATCGACAATCCGGATTATGACCCGCAGAATGGTTCACAACCTAAATTATTTGGCCCTCTTGGGGATATCATTACTATGCGCTACACTAAACTTTTTGATTCCAATTACCGGATCAAATTCAGCAGAGAAAACCAGGGGTTAAAACTGATATAAAAACATGTAGAGATTTGGGACGGAAAATTGTGACTGGTAAATCCCTTCGGGGGACTATTATAAGCGGATTTCCTTCGGGTGGTACGTTGCAATGATTTTCCTCCCATTTCTTTACTTTTTGATTTTTGGGCGATTTGATGCTCAAACAGTTCAGCGCCTCCCAAAGTATAACCCTAACAGATTATACGTTTTCCGGCCTTCACCTATCGCAAATAAAACTTCCCTTATGCTGTCCATCAAAATTGGCGATTCGTTCATTCCTACTGATCCAACTATCAGCCTCCCCCTTGTTTTGCGCTCTCCCCTGTTCGATAATGACCAGGGTAAAACGCCCGGAAGCTTCGTGTTCAATGTTTCGCTCCCGGCTACGCCGGAATTGCGAAAGGAGTTCAAATACGCCCACCGCGCTTCACGCCTGGGCCGGGCCACAGCACAACTGCCATTCGTGATCCGGTTCGGATCACTGTATTATACCGGTTCCTGCTACCTCAAAGAAGCGAATGCGACTTCTTACGAGGTTCTATTCACGATCAGAAACGGTGACTTCGCCGCTGAAATCAGCTCAGACACCTTAAAATCACTTGACCTGGGAGGGGAAAATATCATGACCGGCCTGCTGGCATGGGCAACCCGTAATACGGATGTGGTAATAAGGGAAAACAGAGCTGCCGCCCCTTTTGTCATGCTGATCCCCATTTTTGACCATATCAAACTGGACAACAACTCGGCCATGAGCAGCTTCGGGAATACCTTCGTTGCTCCTGTCGCCGGGGCCTACAAAAAACGAATTATCATAAACACAGAAAGAGGTGAAGTCCAAAACGTAAATCTGGAAGTCAAAAAGAATGGTGTCCTGTTTGGGCATTACCCGCTTATCGTGGGCATGGCCATACTGGATTACACCTACACCCTGTTGGCTCATGATATTCTGACTTTTGCGGTTTATGCTGAATCGGTCTCCAACCGGGACCGTACAGCCGAACTGCTTGAGATAACTATTTTGGCAGAAAGTTGCCTCACCTTAGTAAACGGAAGCCCGTTTGAAGGGATTGAACTTACCACTCAGGACACTTCGGCTTTCGCCTTGTTCCCCATCGAAAACCCTAACCTGTTCGACAATTTCCCTAAAGATGAATTTCAAATCGACAATGTGAATATCAGCCAGGTATATTCTGAAAGTTTCTACATTCAGAATTACTGGAAAGAAGGGTGCTTCCCCTATCTGCTTTCAGAAATAAAAAACGGTGAACATGTCGTAGCCATGAATGTCTTTACGCCATTTGTGTACATCAAATTTATACTGGATCGCATCGCGCTCAAATATAAGTACGAATTGAAAGGCTGCCCTTTTTCTACCGACCCCAATTATTTTAACGCAGTCCTTTTTAATGCCTTTGCAGAAAACACCTATCAGAATGATGATGCCAGCATGATAGGAGTAAAACCCACCTTCAACCTTTCCGATCACGTTCCGGACATACTTATCAGTACGTTCCTGAACGCCATCTGCAAATTGACAGGGACCCGGATCGATGTCGATACCGAATTCAGAACCATTACTTTCGTTCATCTTCGGGCCGTGATCGAATCTCAGGCTAGTGATCCGTTCCCCGGTATAATCACTTCGCCGATGATCGTAACCGTGGAAGATGAATTCAAAGGCTATAAACTTACCTTTAAAGCCGACGGTGACAAGTACATAAAACAGAGGATAGTGGAACGCGACCCGAAACATGTGTACAAAGGTTCCGTACCGGCTTTAAATTATCTGCCGCCAACAGGTAACCAGGTCAATGACCTGTACCTGACTTTGCTGTCAAATGAATTTTATGTGTGGAAATACAGCACTGAACTGTATCACCTGGCTTGGGTTTACCACAGCAAAAACTTCTTTCTTTCACTAACCCATGGGACAGAACCATTCCTTACCATTTCTGCCGATATAGGGCCTGTTATTGATCATCGCGTTCAGGATGAAACCGCTTCCGCTCCAGAGTTTCGAATAATGATATTGCCTATAACCTGGCAGGCTGGCAATTTTGAAGGCTACCCCGATATGTCAGAAGATTATGGGCTGCAGGTGCTTTTTTATAAAGGATTGCACCCGGACTCATATGGCAACACTTATCCCCTGGCTGTTTCAGCCAGTGTCGATTTTACCGGTGGCAATTTTGATAACATTAACCTTTGCCTCGATGGACTCGCGCCAAATGTCTATACTGAAAAATTAAAACAATGGCTGGATTGGCTTGTGTACGAATCCAAGCCGGTAAAGTTTACCGCCATCCTTACCCCTGCCCAATTACGCAAAATGCGGTATCAAAAGAAATACCGCATTTTGGGAAGCAATTATCTGATCAAAGAAATAAGGCTAAATATGACTGACGCATATCTCAGCGAAGCTGAGATTGATGCGTACAGTTGCTAGCCCCGAGCTTGTGAAATACCTCGTAATACATCTGGTCTAAAATCAATCACTTTCTGTGATTTCTCACCAAAGTGCCTTCTGACATAAGCAATTGTACTTTCTACAGAAGTATGGCCACAATGTGACATTAACTCAGCAAATGTAGCACCACTTTCAAGGAGCTTGCCAGCTCCTGTGTGCTTCATTGAATAGAACTTATAACTCTTGGGAAGATTTAGCGTTGTCCTTACATCCCGGAACCTGTTACTAAAATGATTTTTAGATAACAGGTCTATCCCAGGTATCCCGCCTCTTGAAAAAACGTAGAAGTCACGATCATAATTTAGGAGTTTATAATCCTGGCAGATTTCTATCAGGGCATCAGGCATGCTTATCATTCGCTTTCCGGTTTTACCAGTTTCAAGGCGAATGTAAACTACTTTTCTTGATAGGTCCAGATCACCTATTTTCATTTCCCGCAACTCTTTCCCTGGCCTACAGCATAGGTAAAACTGAAATATGCTTGCAAGAAAAAGCTGAGGATCATGCTTGGCGACATGAGTAAAATAAAGTTTGATATCACTATCCATAAGTGGCCTGGCTGCCATATCCTTTATCTTTCTGGCTGCAGGTAAATCGTCCATTGGAATAACATCGATAAGCTTTCTTTTTTTAAAGTACTTGAACATACCGCCAATGTTCTGGCGATATTTCACTACAGTCAATTTATCCAATTTCCTTTCATCGATCAGATAATTGAAAAAAGCCTTTAGGATGTCATTCGATATTTCCGCAATCTTAATATTACTATGCCCCTTTTTCTCTAGCCATTGGCAGAAGAGTCTGGTTTTACTGAGATAAGATTCGTAAGATTTTGCTGATAATTCCTTTTTCCTCTCCACAAGATAATCAGAAAGATACTTTCTGATGTGTGAATTATCATTTCGGGCACTACCGAATTTCTCAGTAATGTTCCAATATTCAACCTCATCATGATAAATATATCTTTCAGCAGCCCATGGGCGCCATCCGCTTTTCAGCTTTATGGTATAGGCTTTTATTATTTGATTCGCCAGGGCTTCCTTTTCAGCTACCGTTTCAAGGTCGCTGAATCCCTTATAGATTCTGAATCTTTCAAGTTTTTCGGTTTTTTCTCTAAAACACTTGTATTCAACATACCAAGGTTTTTCATTAGAGCACCTTACTAGATAAGGCAAAATGACTTCGATTTCCTTCTTCATTTGACAAATTTTTGATAGCTCTCGCGCTTCAAAATTGTCTGAAACTGTATAGAATTTCGTTTATAATTTTTTCAGACAGCTGCAACATACAGTATTCGTGTATGTTGCAGCTTTTTTTTGTCTGAAAACAGTCTAAAAAATTACCTATTTTTTTTCAAACCTCTGTAACTCGCTGATTATCTAGTAATTACAGATTACTTGTGGAGCTGCCGGGAGTCGAACCCGGGTCCAAACAAGCAGCAAAACCGCTTTCTACATGCTTAGCTTTCAGTTGATTGTCGGATAGGGGCCGGCAAAAAGCCACCCAACCCATACCGTATTCCCTGTGGTTTTCGAGCAGCCGTCAGGACTCCGGCCGCCTTATCCTTCCCTTTTCGATGCCCTAAAGCGGGACGCCGGATGGCGAGGCTTCCCGGAGGACAATTAGCAGGTTAATACTGTGATTAAGCGGCTAATGCGTAATCGTAATTGTTGCCATTTAGTTGGCGCGGGCGTTTGGTTTTAACGGGCCATTCACTCAAAGTCCCGGCATGCTTACAATCCCACTGTCCCTGCTGTCAA
>CAIPFN010000249.1 GCA_903864265.1 uncultured Bacteroidales bacterium
TTCTGGTATTGCTTTGCTACCGAAACCACAAACCTCAGGTTGGCACGGCACAATTTGTCAAGCGCCTTTTGGTCCCCTGCGCGTATTCTCCTTGCCAATTCAACTTCTTCGTCAGCCGTAATCAGAGCTTCCTTTCCAATATCCTGAAGATACTTATCAAGGGAAGCGGTCTCACGGTTGGTAATGGACTTGGTTATCTTTAGTTGTCTCATGACGTTCTGTCTTTTATATATGTAGTTAAACTGCACAGTTACCCATGCAGTTTAACTTACCTAATAATTGCCTTCCGGAGAATCAGAATAATAACCTTCTTACTCCCTACTGAAATCAAACAAAGAAATGAACCGAATGTTTTACAAAATCCTTGAAATCCGGTTGCGATTTCCTGTACACATGCCTCCTAATTGATTCCAAATCCATAGTAGGCTCTTACCCGGTTGGGGTAAACACCTTCCAGCAATATCCCCCCGCTTTTATTGGATAAGATCTTGCTCACATCGTCGATGCTCCGAATAGGTTTTTTATCAATCTCCGTGATCACATACCCTTCCCTTATACCGGCATTGCGCAGCAAGCCATCGCCAAGTTCAATTATCTGAACCCCGTGATCTATACCCAGTTTCCGCATGACATCGGTGGAAGCTACCTGCATTTTGGCCCCCAGCATGGGCAATACATCCTTGGTTTCATTTTCAACAATGCTGGTATTCCCTTCGCGGTTTCGCAGATTTACGGTAAAGGTTTTATCGGCATCATCCCGGCGTACGACAACAACTACTTTTTCACCGGGGCGATAACGGCTTATCTGTTCAAGTAATTCAGAAGTAGTGTTCACGCTGATTTTATTTATCGAGGTAATTACATCCCCTTTCAGTATCCCGGCTTCTTTGGCAGCACTTCCGTCGTTCACTTCCGAAACATAGACTCCTCTGAGTTCTTTAAAGCCTTTTTCCTCTGCAAACTTGCTATCGATTTCGCGGATGCTGACGCCTAAAAATGCACGCTGCACCTCACGATAGTCAATCAGGTCGCCTACTACTTTCTTTACGATATTCGACGGTATGGCGAAGGAATACCCGGCATAAAATCCATTACCGCTGGCGATGGCTGCATTAATACCTACCAGTTCTCCTTTGGTGTTTACAAGGGCCCCACCGCTGTTGCCACGGTTCACGGCAGCATCCGTTTGTATAAACGATTCAATGGAAGTCCCGTCAGGAGTGCCTAATATGTTGATATTACGTGCCTTGGCACTCACAATTCCGGCAGTTACTGTACTGGTGAGGTTGAAAGGATTACCAACGGCCAGAACCCACTCCCCGATCTGGAGTTCATCCGAATTTCCATAAGTCAGGAAAGGAAGATTATTTTCCTTTATTCTCAAAACCGCCAGGTCAGTGGATGCATCCGTACCTACCACAACACCTTCATACGAACGTTTATCGTTGAGTACGATTTCAATTTTGCTCGCATCCTGAACCACGTGATTGTTGGTCACAATATATCCGTCGGGCGATATAATAACTCCCGATCCGGCACCCTGCAAAGGCTGCTGCCCTCCATTCGGAGTGTCGCCAAAGAAATCATGGAAATTGAAGAAATTATCATACATATTGTTTTTCCGCGCGTATTCAGTTTTAACATGAACCACAGCATGTATTGAATTATTGGCCGGGATTGTGAAATCGGGGTATGCGGCATTCATACCTGAGAGTCCGGCGAGTTGAGTGGGAGTAGTTTGCTGAGGCACACCCCTGAGCGTTTCAGTGTTTTTTTGAAATAGGAAATACCCGCCAAGAGAAACTAATCCTCCTAACACTGCCACGAGAAATAAACCTGCGTACTTTTTCATTTTTCGTTCCTTTTAGATAATAATTTATTGATTTTAGACTCTGACACCTTTTTTTTGGTGATTTCGGCTGTATAACGCAATCATAATACCATTAGTTTTTGACCCTTTGTTAATAAATGTTAACATTATGCATTTATAACAACGATATATCTTACATATTTAGCCTATATTTCTGTTTATCAGTGACATAATTTTAACCGATTTGATATCATCAGCGTAGAACAGCCAAAGAGAACGACCATGACAAGCGGCAAAATGATAAAAAATGTCATATTCGGGACCCGATATGACATATTGACAAGGATTTTATTAAATTTGTATCGAAATGACGCTACCATTCAGCAAATACGAAGGAACCGGCAACGATTTTATCATGATCGATGACCGGAAATTACAGTTTCCTGTCAGTGAAAATCTGATCAGCAGACTTTGTGACAGGCATTTTGGCATTGGAGCCGATGGCATCTTACTTGTCCAGCACAGCGAAGGATACGATTTCGGGATGAATTATTTCAATTCCGATGGAAGTCCGGCTACTTTTTGCGGCAACGGAGGCAGGTGCATTACCGCTTTTGCCCACCGCATGGGTATCACCGGTAACACAAGCCGCTTTATGGCTGCCGACGGGATACATCATGCCCGGATTACTGAAAACAATGGTCCGGTAATGATTGTAGAACTCGAAATGCAGGACCCTGTTATTTACAGCACGGATAACAACAGCTATTACATGAATACAGGCACGTATCATGTGGTGAAATTTGTCGACAATCCCGACAACGTTGAGATACTTGAATCGGGACGTGAAATCCGCTTTGATGCACGGTATGAACCTCACGGTAGCAATGTGAATTTTGCCAGATTGTTAAAAAAAGAACTTTACGTAAGAACCTATGAGAAAGGTGTCGAAAACGAGACTCTTTCATGTGGGACGGGCGTTACAGCCTCCGCCCTGGCTGCCGCACTCAAATATGGCGGTGATGATTTTTATGTAAATACGGCTGGGGGACGCCTATTTGTAAGCTTTAAACGTACAGGCGACTCGTTTAGGCAAGTAAAACTTACCGGCCCCGCCAAACTGGTTTTTGAAGGCTTTATCGAAATTTAACGGCATGATTGGTCCGAATTTATTACTCAGAGCTCCGGAACCCGCGGATATTGATACCCTGTTCCGCTGGGAAAATGATACACGTATGTGGCATATGAGCAATACCCTGGCTCCCTTTTCAAGATTTGCCATCGAACAATTTGTACTGAACACTGATAACGATATCTATGCCTCGAAGCAGCTGCGGCTGATGGTCGACTGGCATACATCGGAAAGCGGCATACTCACAGTGGGAAGCATCGACCTGTTCGACTTTGAGCCTTTTCATAAACGGGCCGGCATTGGGATACTGATAGATGAGACTTCCCGCCACAAAGGCTTCGCTTCCGAAGCACTCGGCCTCCTGGTCGGTTATTGTTTCCATACATTAAACCTCCACCAGGTTTACTGCAATATAGAACAAAGCAATGAAGAAAGTATTCGCTTGTTTTCCAGGGCCGGCTTTACTCTTTGCGGGTCAAAAAAAGAATGGCTGTTTCGCGATGGAGTATGGACAGATGAATTAATATTTCAGCTCATTAACGGCAAGTGATTCATTGGCATATTTATCCCGGCTTATTTAAAATCCTATTTACTTAATCTGAAGCCAGAGTATGTAGGAACATATACGGGGAACAGGGGAATGAAAGGCTGAGGGGATGCAGGATTAGAATGCCAGAATGTAAAAATGCAACAAAAGGACGAATGGGCGCTTTCACAAAAATCGGAATAGTCAAAGCATCAACCATTAATACCCAAGAGTTCCCTTTGGCTCATCAGCAAGCAAGCAGGCAAAGAATACAAATTCAACAGCTTAAAAAGTAGTTTATAACTAACGATCAAAGATCTGAAACATGCCAAATTACTATTCGAGCCGGATAAAGCGTGACAAACGCCGCTCAGTCAGGAAACAAATCATACTGACGGTTATAGCGATACTGCTGATCGGCGGAACCGCAGCAGGCTACTTAGCTTACCGTATGGTTTATAAACCCAATGTATGGCTCAACGGTCAAACATCATTCGCTTTTAATATTAAATCCGGTTCCAGTTGGGAAGATGTTAAAAAAACCTTGTACAAAAACGGTACAATCATTCAAAGGGAATCGTTTGAGCAACTGGCTCAAATCATGAAATACCCTGAACATATCAAGCCCGGGCATTATATACTGAAAGAAGGGATGAGCAACAAGCAGATCATTACTAAGTTACGATCCAAGCAACAGGACCCGGTCAAACTGGTATTCAACAACATCCGCATCAAGCAGGAACTCGCCGGGCATATTTCGGAGCAGATAGAAGCGGATTCGGTTTCCTTGCTCAAACTGCTCAACGATGCCGTATACCTGAAGAAATTCGGTTTCACGCCAGAGAATGTGATCAGCATGTTCATCCCTAATACATACGATGTGTATTGGGATATCACCGCCGAAAAGTTTATGGAAAGGATGGATAAGGAATATAAATCCTTCTGGACCGAAAAACGAAAAGCCAGGCTGGCCGAAATCAGGCTGACTGAATTGCAGGCTATGACACTGGCGTCCATAGTAGAAAAAGAATCCAACCAGAACGATGAAAAACCCGATATCGCCGGCGTGTACATTAACCGTTTGCACGACGGCTGGCTGTTGCAGGCCGATCCGACCCTGGTATATGCCCTGGGCGATTTCAGTATAAAACGGGTTCTCAACGTATACAAGACTATTGATTCCCCCTATAATACATATAAATACTTCGGATTGCCTCCCGGACCTATTTGTCTGCCATCCATTTCATCCATCGATGCCGTGCTCAACTACAGGCAACATAAGTATATGTATTTCTGTGCCAGGGAAGACTTTTCGGGATACCACAATTTTGCTGTTACCATGAACGAACACCTCTTGAATGCGGCCAAATACCAGCAAGCATTGGATCAGAAAGGAATCATGAAATAGCAGGAACCGGAAGATGTCTGGTTTTTATATTCATCAATTGTTTATTCAACCCTTTGTGCTGAAATACCTCACCATAGCCGTTATCGCCTTATTGCTTCTGCTGCCGGGCAAGAACAAAGCGGCTCACGCCCAAAAAGCTGAACCTTCGGGTATGACATTGGATACTTTGAACAAAAAGAAACTTACACTCGTAACAACATCCATATCCGTGCTTTATGCCGGAAGCATTGCCGGTTTATACAGCCTTTGGTACAGCAATTATCCACAGTCGGAATTCCATTTCATCAACGACAATAAAGAATGGCTGCAGATGGATAAATGCGGGCATACTACTACCTCTTATTATATAGGTCAGATTTGTTACGGGGCACTGCGATGGTCGGGAGTTTCCGAAAACAGATCGATCTGGTACGGAGGATTGACAGGACTGGTTTATCTCACCACGGTTGAAACACTGGATGGCTTTTCACAGCAATGGGGGGCCTCGGCTGGCGACCTGGCAGCCAATACTTTTGGAACGGCCCTTTTTATCAGCCAGCAACTGGCCTGGCATGAGCAGAAATTCGTGATGAAATTTTCGGTCCACCACTCACCCTATGCACAATACAACCCGGCTCAGTTGGGCAGCACCATACCCGAACGCATACTTAAAGACTATAACGGGCAAACCTATTGGCTATCGGCTAATATCAGCAGCCTTGGCCTGCGACACACTCAATTCCCCAAATGGATCAATATTGCGGTTGGCTATGGAACCGAAGGCATGACCGGCGCAAGCCAAAATCCGGCAACGGTAAAAGGGATACCTATACCAATCAGTGAGCGATACAGGCAATTTTACATTTCGCCCGATATAGACTTAAGCCGTATACCGGTTAAATCCAAAACATTGAAACTAATCCTGAATACGATAGGGTTTATAAAAATTCCAATGCCGGCACTTGAATTTAATAAGAAAGGGGTGAAAGTTCACCCCTTGTATTTTTAAACAGACAACAACCCTTCATGACAAAAGAAGCCGCGGATGACCAGACTACACATTAAACCTGATATTGAGTAAATCCCCGTCACCCACTATATAGTTCTTTCCCTCGATGGAGAGTTTACCGGCTTCCTTACAGGCATGTTCAGATTTCAGGGCCATAAAGTCAGCATACTTAATAACTTCAGCACGTATAAAACCACGTTCCAGGTCACTATGTATCACACCTGCAGCCTGTGGAGCCGTCATGCCGCGGTGTATGGTCCAGGCACGGACTTCCTTCACGCCGATGGTAAAAAAAGACATCAGATTCAGGAGCTTATAGGCTGATTGTACTACTTTATTCACTCCCGGTTCGGTAAGACCTGCATCGGCCAGGAATATTTCCCGGTCTTCCTTGCTTTCGAGTTCGGCAATTTCAGCTTCCAATTCAGCAGCCATCACCAGTACCTCCGCATCTTCGTCCTTCACAGCTGCTTTCAACTGGTCGGAATAGGCATTCCCGGTGGCGGCCGAAGCATCGTCGACATTGCAAACATAAATAACCGGTTTATCGGTAATCAGGAACATATCCGCAATATATTTATGTTCCTCTTCCGAAACAGCGGCCGTACGGGCCGGTTTAAAATCTTCCAGATGTGCTTTATACATCTGCAGTACTTCCATCACCTTTTTGGCATCCTTATCACCTAATTTCAGCAGTTTTTCGGTACGCTGTATCTTACGTTCCACCATGCTCAGGTCGCGGATACAGAGTTCGAGATCGACAATTTCCCTGTCGCGGACCGGGTTTACAGAGCCCTCAATATGCGGCACGGTATCGCTGTCGAAGCAACGAAGCACATGGATGAGAGCATCGGTTTGCTGTATTTCGGCTAAAAACTTACTCGAAGTACTTTCGGCCTGACCTGAGCCTTTGGTAAGACCGGGGATATCAACCAGGTCAACTGTAGCCTGTTGTACCCGCTGTGAATGTATGATTGCGTCGAGAGCATCGAGCCGGCTGTCAGGGACATTGATCTGCCCCATATGCGATTTCTGCGCCCCCGACTGGTTATGGATTTTAGTATTTGCAACACAATTGAACAGAGTAGTTTTGCCTGTATTGGCCAAACCTATAATTCCACATTTCAATGCCATATTTCTATTATTTTAGGGGTGCAAAGGTAGTAACAAGTGAGATGAAAAGAAAGGGGGTAAAAAGGTTACAGCGATTCAGCGAGAATGATTTTTTAGTTTCCCCAAACAATGTTTGTTAAATAAAGACAAAGCCATAGCTAATGGCTGGATATTCGCCAAAAGATATTTCTTTACAACTGTATAATTTTCTTATTTTGATCTCCTTCCGATTTGTCTATATAAGCTCCAGGTTCGGGAATGGGGCATTTTCCTCAACGGGTTTCACGCCGTGAACTACACCATTAGCCAGGTTGGTAAGGTATTTGGGTGTTGTTTTCACATTGAAAAATGGTTAGGTAAGCCATCATTTTCTTCCAA
>CAIPFN010000250.1 GCA_903864265.1 uncultured Bacteroidales bacterium
AGGCAAAAAGTTCAGTTTATTAAAAGGAAAGCCCTGCTTATCCTCTTTTTTTTCTCCGCATTCTCTCCTGTTCGAGTAATCCCAGTTCACGACCGGTTTGCCCGGCTATGGAAGTATTTTCTTCGGCCCTTCGGATCAGGTAGGGCAATATATTGCGAACCGGTCCGTAGGGAATATACTTGGTAACGTTATACCCTGCATCGGCCAGGTTAAAGCTGATATGGTCACTCATGCCGTAAAGCTGTGAAAACCAGATCTTATGTTCGTTTCGGGCCAGGCCCAGTTTTTCCATCTGTTCGGTAAGCAGTCGGTTGCTTATTTCATTGTGCGAGCCGTTGAAAACGGAGATTCTTTCGAGGTGAGCTACCGAAAAGGCGATGCCGGCATCATAGTTTTTGTCGGTAGCAGCCTTGTCGGGTTGTATGGGGGAGGGGTAGCCTTTTTCGGAGGCGCGTTTTCGTTCTTTTTCCATATACGCTCCCCTGACGAATTTCATTCCCAGGTAATAATTTCCTTCTTCCGCTTTGAGCAGGGCTTTTTTCAGGAAATCGAGCCTGTCGGTCCTGTACATCTGCAGGGTATTGTACACTATAGCTTTCTTCCGGTTGTATTTTTCCATCATGCCTGTTACCACCTGGTCGACAAAGGGCTGGTACCAGGAGTCTTCGGCATCGATCATGATAGGAATATCGTTTTCAAAGGCAGTTTTACAAAGCTTTTCGACACTGTCGGTAAAAAACTGTATGGCCCTGGCTGTTTCATCATCAAGGGATCCCTTCTCCGAAGCCTGGGTAAGCACTTCCTGGGAAGCAAAGGCCGTAGGTTTGAAAACTGAAAAAGGAATATCGGAATGTTTGGCAGCATGTACCACCGAACGCAGGGTTTCGTCGAGTGTGCGTTGCATGGAAGCCTGGTCTTTCCCTCCTTCAACCGAATAGTCGAGAATGGACTTAACCTTGTATTTGCTTAATAATAATACGGTTTTTTCGCATTCTGCCAGGGTTTCGCCCCCTACAAAATGTTTGTATAATGTAGGTTTAATGACCCATGCAATCGGAAGATGTAAACTGAGTGCGAAGTAAGTCAGCGATTTCCCAAGTTTCACCAGGGCTGGGTTGGCTATGGTAGTAAAAAGCAAGCGTGCCCTCGACAAGTCGGAGTTGGTTTTGTAACGGAATGCAATTTCAGTGTTTTCGAACGAAAGCATATGGAGGTTTTTATCAGCTGCAAATGTATAAAGCTTTTTAGATGTATAGATGAAGGGAATGGATTGTGAACAAATAAAGTTCAAATAAAACGAATATACGGGTTCCGGCTGTTTCCTTTGTTGCTATAATCTATAAGCAGTTGATTCATTACAAACGGGTTTTCAATGTGCATTCGTCCTAAAGATGTTGGATTCCAGGCAGAAGCTGGCAATGGAATTAGAATGAGGATATAGGTTGAGATTAATAATTTTCAGTTAATTAATTTTTAGCAAAGTGATGTTTTTGGGGCTAAGCCCGAAATATTTTAAAACAATCATGAATATAGTTTAAAAAAATCAGGACATTTGTAAAATCAGGAAAGCAGTACTGTATCAGTCCGTTTCAGAATGAAACGCAGTAAAAGGTTTTTTTAGGTACGGAATTGAACATCCTGATAAAAGGAAGTCAGCCAGTCAAAACCGTCCCCGTCAGCCGGATACAGCAGGCCATTCACAAACAAATTGCAAATATCATGTTGAACAACCGTATTCAAAAGAATTTCAAATTCACATGGCTTTTTATCCTGGGTATTCTCCCTTTCCTGCAGCTTTCGGCACAACCGGATCCCTGGATCATTAATGCGGATAAGATAGATCCTTCTGATTATTATGGTGTTACTGTGGCTAACGGCATGATTGGAATTGTTTCGTCGCCCGAACCTTTTAAAGTTAAAAACGTGATCCTGGCAGGAACGTATGACCTCTACGGCCGGGGACGGGTGAGCAATTTCCTGAACAGCTTCAACCTGTTGAATATGAAGTTCGATATTAACGGAGTGGCGATGGATGCAAAGTCGGTGAGCAATTTTCGACAGGAACTGAATATGCTGAATGCTTCTTTTACCTCTTCGTTCGATTACCAGGATCAGGCAAGTGTTACATATACTTATTATTCCCTGAGGCAGCTGCCTTATTGCGTTATGATGGAAATAACTGTGATTGCCAAAAAAGATATCACCATCAATACGGCCAGTGTTATGGAAGCCCCGGATGCCTTACGCGAGGTTCAGAATTATTACAACGAAATTGACCGTCCCCATACAACAATTCATTTACTTACCTCAACCGCTAAAAGCCCGACGGGGAAACTGCAGCTTTGCGCATCGACCTCCTTCCTGTTTTCGGAAGCTCATCAGGCTGAGCCGCGTGTGATACACGAGATGTGGGACAACAATATGCATCTGATGAAATTCAGCCGGAATATTAAAGCCGGTGAGACCTATTCCTATTGCATTGTCGGGACTTCCATATCATCTGTTCAGCATGAGGATCCGCTTAACGAAGCCGAACGGCTTACTATTTTCGCAAAATTGCAGGGCCGCGACCGGCTGGTCAGTTTTCATGAAAAAGCATGGGCCGGATTGTGGAAGAGTGACATACAGATTGAAGGAGATGCTCAATCGCAACAGGATATACACAGCATGTTGTATCATTTGTATTCATTTGCCCGGGAGGGGAATTCGGTTTCTCCTTCTCCCATGGGATTGTCGGGGTTGGGTTATAACGGCCATGTTTTCTGGGATTCTGATCTGTGGATGTTCCCTGCATACCTGGTACTTCATCCCTCTATTGCCCGCTTTTTAATCGAATATCGCTTCGAAAGGCTGGAAGCTGCAAAACGCAACGCATACTCCCACGGTTACCAGGGCGCCATGTACCCCTGGGAAAGTGCAGGCACGGGAGTGGAAGAAACGCCGGTATGGGCGCTGTCGGGCCCGTTCGAACATCATGTTACGGCCTGTGTAGCTTTGGCTGCCTGGAATTACTATTGTGTTACCCAGGATAAAGACTGGCTGAAAGAAAAAGGCTGGCCTATACTTTCGGCCACGGCCGATTTCTGGGCCAGCCGTGTCGAACGCAATGGCCCGGGGCATTTTGATATTAAAAACGTAGTGGCTGCCGACGAATGGGCCGAAAATGTGGATAACGATGCCTTTACCAATGCCGCGGCAAAAAATAACCTGCAAAATGCAGCCCGTGCGGCAAAAGTCCTTGGGTATGCCCCAAACCCGGATTGGGAACAGGTGGCGCAGAATATCCCGATACTTAAATCAGCGGATGGAATTACAAATGAACATGGACTTTATCATGGCGAAGGAATTAAACAGGCGGACGTGAATCTGCTGGCTTATCCGTTAAGGGAAATTACCGACCCGGATCAAATCAGGAAAGACCTGGAGTATTATAGTAAACGTGTGCCTGATGCCGGTACCCCGGCCATGACGCAGGCCATCTTCGCATTATTGTATGCCAGGCTGGGAGAGGCGGATAAAGCTTACCACTGGTTTAAGGAAGCCTACGAGCCCAACCTGAATCATCCTTTCAGGGTTATAGCCGAAACAAAAGGAGGCACAAATCCTTATTTTGCCACAGGGGCAGGTGGTGTTTTACAAAGTGTTTTAATGGGTTTTGGCGGGCTGGATATAACCGCCGACGGAATAGTGCAGGCAAAACCGTTGATTCCTGCAAACTGGAAGAAACTCACTATCAGCGGGGTGGGACCCGAAGGTAAAACGTTCGTGGTCACAAAATAATATAGTCCCGCAATGTAGCTGAACGATAAACTGTGTTTTATAGCTTGTCTCCCCTCTGTAAATAAGGCATGAACATGCTTTGTGGCCTTATGCCTGCTCCGGCACTCTTAATTTACATTTGTTTGAAAGCATATACCGGTTTTCATCCATCTCTTTTCCGTCTTTCTTTATTTACTGGCCTATCCTCGCGATGCCATCCCACAAGCTGTCGCCTTGTCCTCCAATCAGGTAAATTCGTACCTTTGCCGTTATGGACATAGCTAATTCAATATATTCAGGTTCAGAGGGCTGGACGCAGTTAGAAGAAGTGATCAGGGAATACAGTAAATCAGGTGTTTATATACTGGTTGACGAAAATACAAAGCGATTCTGCCTGCCCGTTTTAAGGAATAAGTGCGAAGGCCTGGGCGAAAGCCTGGTAATAGAAGTTCACAGCAGCGAATCGAATAAAACAATTTCGACGGTTGAAAAAATCTGGCTCGAACTGGTTTCAGCCGGAGCCACCCGGAAATCCCTTTTAATCTGCCTGGGCGGAGGCGTGGTTAGCGATACCGGTGGTTTTGCAGCAGCTACCTTTAAAAGAGGAATGGATTTTATTCATATTCCCACCACCCTGCTGGCCATGGTTGATGCTGCCCTGGGCGGTAAAACCGGGGTAAATCTCAATTCCATTAAAAACCAGGTAGGCGTATTTGCCTTGCCTGAAGCTGTCTTTATTTTTACTGAATTTCTCGATACCCTTCCTGCCCGCCAAAAGCTATCCGGCTATGCCGAAATGCTGAAGCACGCCATGATCGACAGCAAAATCCACTTTGAGCAATTACTCGCAGCCGCTTCGCCCGAAAAAGTTTTTGATGAATTTCATATCCTGGAATCCGTGGCTGTGAAGATGAAGATCATTAACGAGGACTTTACCGAAACGGGCCTGCGAAAAGCGCTGAATTTCGGTCATACCATTGGGCATGCCATAGAATCCTATTCGCAGAAATACGATACCGATCCCTTATTGCATGGCGAAGCCATTGCCATTGGCCTGCTTTGCGAGAGTTTTATTTCGTTGCGCATATTCGGGATGGACGAAAACGACTTGAAGAAACTGGCCAGCCTAATAAGTTCCCTGTATCCGCATTACCGTATCAATCCTGCCACCGTGGATGAACTGCTGGCATTGATGAGCCACGATAAAAAGAATGCAAACAGCTCGGAATTGAATTTTTCGCTGATTCGTAACCTGGGTGAGCCCGTTTACGACTGTTTTCCGGATGAAAAACTAATCCGTGAAAGCCTTCATTTTTATATGAACCTGCCGGCAGGATTTTACGTTTCATAAGGGTTACCAAAATATTCCGACATGCATTGTGTGACCTTAGGGCAAAAATCCATTAATTGTTCGCTTACCCTGCCTCTGAGCAAGAGTATTCTCAACAGGCTTCTGGTCATCAACCACCTTTCGGGTGGCGGGGATGTGGATGGCTTAACGGGGGAGGCTTCGGATGTGGTTGGTATGTTAACCTTGTTACGTCAAATACGGGACAGGAATGCCGATACGGATGCCATCAGTGAAATCAATGTGGGCAATGCCGGCACCGTGATGCGTTTCCTAACGGCCGTATTATCTGTTTCTCCCGGCCGCTGGCTGATCACGGGAAGCGAGCGCATGCAGCAGCGACCTGTCAAGCCGCTTACGGATGCCTTGCAAAGCCTGGGTGCCGTGATTGCTTTTGGAAAGCAAAGCGGTTTTCCTCCTGTTCGTATTCAGGGAAATCCGCATCTGAAAGGGGGTTCTGTAAAATTGAATGCAGGCGTCAGTAGCCAGTTTATCAGTGCTCTGATGATGATAGCGCCTTTGCTCAGGGGCGGAGTTACAATTGAATTACAGGGCGATATTACTTCGGGATCCTATATCCGCATGACACTGGCCCTGATGCAAAAAGCAGGTGCCGATGTTACTTACTCCGGCAATACAATAGTTATTAAGGAACAGAACTATACATCATTTGATTTTGAAACCCTTGCCGAACCCGACTGGAGCGCGGCCGCTTTCTGGTACCAGGTGGCGGCGTTGGCCATTGACCCGGCAATTATTTTAAAAGGATTACGCCCCGATAGCGTGCAGGGCGATTCGGTACTACCCGCTATTTACGCCAGGCTGGGAGTAGCAACGGTTTTCACCGAGGATGGCGTGCTGATTTCAAAATCAGGATTGGCTGTCGATGAGTTTAATTATGATTTTACCGATTGCCCCGACCTGGCTCAGGCCGTCGTTGTTACCTGTGCCGCGCTTGGAATTAAAGGCCGCTTTATCGGGCTCAAAACCTTGCGTGTGAAAGAAACCGATCGCATCGAAGCCCTGCGGACTGAACTTGGCAGAATGGGCTATGGCGTGGACGTAAATGACGACCAGATCATACTGGATGGGAATCCTCCTGTACCACAAACTACATCTGCAACAATAGTTATTAACTGTTACGATGATCACCGTATGGCCATGTCGTTTGCGCCCCTGGCTTTGATTCATAAACGCATTTGCCTCGATGAACCCGAAGTGGTTAAGAAATCCTATCCCGGGTTTTGGAAGGATATGGTGAAGGCGGGGTTTGGGGCTGATAGTGAATAGTGAATAGTGAATAGTGAATAGTGAATAGTGAATAGTGAAAAGTGAATAGTGAATAGTGAAAAGTGAAAAGTGAATAGACCAACACGGTCCTAATCGCGCTAATTGGAACTAACCGGAATGAGAAAAAGCTGGAAGGGTTAATTCCAATAGGGAAAAGGGTTCTCCCCTCATCGAGGGGAGATGCCCGAAGGGCAGAGGGGTACTTTTAAAAGGTGCAAATACCAACACGCTCATTATCGCGCTAATTGGAACTAACGGGATCGGGCAAAAGACTGGAAATGTTAAAAAGGGAA
>CAIPFN010000251.1 GCA_903864265.1 uncultured Bacteroidales bacterium
ACCTTTCCTCTTTCCTTCTGAGAAGACGAGTAACCCCCAAACCCCCGTTGGGGGCTAACGGGGACGAGCAATCATACCCACTTCCTTCTCATCGCTCACAACTCACTTCTCGCCATTCCACTGTAACCTTTAACCTTTCTCCTTTAACCTTTCCCCTTTCCTTCCCGAAAGCTAATTCAGTGGATTTAAGCAGATCTTACATCCGATCCCGATAGCTATCGGGACCGACATCAAACATTCCCCTGCTCGTCACCAAAACCCTCCCGTCCGCAACCCTCTCCTTGAGGAGAGGGTAGGGTGAGGTGTTTTGAGAAAGCACAATCAAGTTAATACATACCCCTGCTCGTCACCAAAACCCTCCCGTCCGCAACCCTCTCCTTGAGGAGAGGGCAGGGTGAGGTGTTAAGGGAAAAGCACAAACCCGTTAAAACCTACCTCTGCTCGTTATCAAAACCTTCCCATCCACAACCCATCGCTCTCCTTTAACCTTTAACCTTTAACCTTTAACCTTTCCCTCTCCCTTCCTAATAAAACAAAGAGGACCAGAATGATTTCCGGTCCTCCTTTGCCTTTGAGTGGCTTGAACTATTGTTTTTTCAATTCGGAATAAAAAGCTTCGATTTTGCCAAAGTTGAGGTAACGTTCATAAAACCATTGCAGCCAGGGCAGGTAATCATCCGGGACCTCCTTTTTCAGGATTTTAACAAAGTCTTCGAGCTTATATTTGAAGATCTTCTCATTACGGTATTCAGGCTGCAGCATGCCATCGATGGATTGAATCTCGTCGTCGGTGGTAGGGTTTTCCCTGGGGGCCAGAACGACAGACCACGAACCGGCCATCTTGTGTTTTACCCGGTACTTTTCGGTGAGCAGGAAATTCCGGTAAATCTGGGGACATCCCTGGTCTTTAATATACCACAAGCCCTGCCTCGAAAAGAGATTCAGCTCCAGGGCCGTTTCATATTTCAGCTTATTGTCCCTGCCCGGATTGGTGCCCAGCGCATCGGAGTATTTACATTCAATGGCTATCAACGATCGTTTGTTCTCCTTATCGGAAAATATAATCATGGCATCCATTGCCGATTTATCATTGATATATTGATCGACAGGCATGGGAACGAACTCTATGCCGATTTTCTCCACCTTCTGTATATCGAAGGAAGGAAACAAGGCCGCGATTATATGCGTGGCCTGAATGGGATCCTTCTTCAGCAGCATCATCAAAGGATGGAAAAGATTAAAAGCCATGGGCATACTTGACAGGAGATTGTTAAAGAGCCGGTCGGCTTTAAAGGTCTCGTCGGGCTTTTTATTCTCAAGTCTTTCCCTGGCATATTCGAAGGTTTCGTCAAAGAAAAAGTTCTTATTCTTCAACTCCCCATCCTGGACAATGTGCCCGTATTCCCGGGTATAGGTTTCAATGAGCCTTTTCCCTTCGCTGTCGGTTTCTTTCAATCGGCGATGCATGATAGCCTTTCCGCAGGGTTCATTTTGGGATACCCTGTAGCAGGATTGCAGCAGGGCAGCCCGAGTGGTAAAACTATTTTCTGATGAATAAATGTTGCCTAAATCTTTTAGTTCCATGGTGTTAAATTGTGGGTAAGAGTGTCAATATTACAGGTACATCAGGCCGTGAGTACGGTGCAATGCTTGCTTGTACGGGATCATGATCGGAATTTAAAGATTGCCCTGTTCATTGTGCGCAAAGATACTGCAAGGGGAGCTATAATATGCATAATGTAGGGCATATCTCTTTCGGCACGGTCAGGGGTAGGTCGCTGCTTGTTTTATAATGGCACAGGTACAGCAAAAATACAGGCCGCATATACAGGATATAAGCCTTATTTTCTATTAAAGGGTAGTTAACTTGTATATGGGTGACTCTAACGGAATTCTACTCTCATATTGACAGTGTTGCATTATTCGACAGCCAGGTATGGAAAACGCCAAACGGCTCCTGGCCATAGGCTGAAATGTTTACTTCTATGCCTGTAATCAGAAGCGCTTGTGAAACCTGCTTTTTTAACAGCTTATCTCCTAACTGTCAGGGGCTGGATTATGAGGGTACAAATACTTTGAATATCTCGTTTATTTTTCCTCTCCAATTCTCTCTCCCATTTTAACCGTAGTTTCATAGCCCTTTGCGGTATTGAGCAATAAATCCGCATCAATGTGAATTTTATTTTTTTTAAACAGCAGTACTACGGTTGAGCCTCCAAATTTAAAGTAGCCTTTCTCTTCGCCTTTATTTACGGAACTTCCCTTAAACGTTTGTATGATGCTTCCTACCATGGTGGCACCAACTTCGGCCATAACAACATCCCCAAACAAGGGATTTGAAAGGATTGTATATTCCCGTTTGTTCAGACAGAATATTTCGGCCTTTTTACGCAAAGCATAGGGGTTGACTGAATAATAGTCACCATCAATCTTTTTGTTTGGTGATACAAATCCACTGAGCGGGAAATGAAAACGATGGTAATCGGCCGGGGCCAGCCGGATGATAAGCAGGGCGGCATCACGGTACTTTTGTGCAAGATCAGGATTATCCAGAAAGGAGGATACATCGAAGCGATATCCTTTTATAATAAACCAGGAGTTGCGGATATCGGCATAAGCCAGAATTTTCCCATCGGCAGGCGATACAACAATATTGGAGCTGGTATCAACCGGTCTTGCATCATCCTTTAGTTTTCGGGTAAAAAAATCGTTGAAATTGTTGAACTCCTGTTTTTGAGCAACGCTCATATCAATATTAAAATCTTCAATAAAGGGATGTATCTTTTTCGCTGAAGAAGGGCGATCCATCATATTGCCATAGATAACTGAAACCACCTTCCTTTTCGCCAATGCCCACAAGCTTGCTTCTCCAACCGGGTTGTAATACAACCATACCAGCCACTTTTCTGCGGCCA
>CAIPFN010000252.1 GCA_903864265.1 uncultured Bacteroidales bacterium
ACAGCCGAAAGATCCACAAGCTTCACATTCTGCTCAAGTTGAAGAAAGCTACCTTTCTGCAATCCGTTAATACCGTTATAAAACAAAACGACACCACACGTCACCCTGAAAGCATATAACTCAATATGAAACACATACGTAAAGATAAAATGTCCCAGGAATAAAAATGCAATCAGTATTATCAACGCTGTAAGCGATGATTTTGTTGAGAGGTATCTTAATTCCTTATTGGAGAACTGATCCTGCAACGAGCTAATTACTAATATTTTATGTACCGGATTTATCAGTGCCAGAATGGCAACTACAGCACTGATTAATATTTTTATTTCCATATCCCGTCTACCACAAATTTTACTGGATTATGTTTCCATTAATTCAAGATTCATGAAGATTTCTAAATGCCAATAGCATTTTATACTTTTTAGGAGTATTAGTTCACAATACCAGGTACAAAGGGGATTTACCGACAAAACTTGTTGCATTAATCCCGCTGCAGGCGCGCGTTTATAACGCGTGCCTGAATATACCCCTCTGATATCCCCGGTGACCCTCGTTTTCTTAGTACCTTTCTGTGTCAATCCCCTTCATTTATGTATCATTTCTGTGCTAATCTGTGCCATCTGTGGACCCAATAGTTGTGAGCTTTAGCGAACTACAACGCATCCCATCCGTGTTAATCTGTGTAATCTGTGGATCCTTTTTGTGAACTTCAGCAAACATACAAACAATCTGTGTTAATCTTTGTAATTTGTAGATGCTTTCAATGTGAAATCCTGCGAACAATCAAAATGACCGGCTAACTTATTTAAATCAAATTTAAACCGAATTAACTTAATTGTTAATCAGCTTATTGCATTCCATCCATTCTTTTACGGTATCAGTCCAATTGTCTATTTTCAATCCGCTTTTCTTCATCCCAAAACCGTGTCCACCTTTGGTGTACGTATGAATTTCGCATGGAACATTTCCCTTCTGCATTTCTTTGTAAAACATTAAACTATGTTCAACCGGTACTACATCGTCATCCAAAGCAGCTATTATTATGGCTGGTGGAGTTTTTGCCGTTACCTGAAGTTGATTCGAAAAACGTTTAACAAGCTGTTCGGAAGGTGCTTTCCCTATCAGGTTTTGGCATGTTCCATCCCCTGTCATGGAAATAACAGGATACACTAAAATCATAAAATCAGGCCGGTTCTTTTTTGCAAAATGGGTCCCGGCACTTGAAGCCAGATGTCCGCCTGCCGAAAATCCAGCTATACCAATTTTATGTGTATCAATATTCCATTTTTTTGCGCCTTTGCGTATAATCTCTATAGCTGTTTGGGCATCCTTTAACGGAATTTCCGAATGTTGATTTGGCATGCGATAATAAAGCACAAATGCAGAAACCCCAATCGAATTAAGCCAGGCAGCAAATTGCGAGCCTTCATGTTCAATAGCAAGTCCACCATACCCGCCTCCAGGACAGATTAATACAGCTGCACCGGCGGATTTTCCTTTCGGAACAATATATGCATACATTCGTGCTTCAGTTACATTTATGACCCATGCATTATTATAACTTTCTTCCTTTTCCGTAATTCCACTTATAACTTTTGGGCCTTTTTTGTATAATTTAATTTCTTCCTGAGCCACTATTGTGTTTACCAGCATTATTAGCCATAAAAAGATGAACAGCATTTTATTCATATTCAATTACTTTTTCGGGAAACGTTCAACTGATTGAATTGAAAATAATTTATTCATCCTTTTGCATTTTTCTGTTTAAATCAAACCCTTAACCCACCCAACTCTCAAAGACCATGTGGCCTGTGAATCCTAAACTTTTATAAAAGTCTTGTTCTTGTACATATACCATAGCATCAGATACAAAATACCAAATCCGCCAATAGTAAGAACTAAATAGTAAAAATTCCCAACGAATTGTTTTAATCCATACAACACCATTTCTGCAATCTGGTGAAAATTGAACACATGTGAAAGCATATAGGCAACAATTGCATTCATCCCGATAACTTTTAATGGGAACGCCCATTTAACTTTTCCTTTCACATCAATGATCCAATAGAATACTGATAATAAAAGAAAGCAAACACCTGATGATGCAAGGACAAAGGAGCTAGTCCAAAGCTTTTTGATAATTGGATGCCATATTCCAAGCAGCATTCCCGCCAGAACTCCTGCAACTCCTATTATAAACAGGTAGAATGCCACTTTCTTTCGGGGCAGTTCTGATTTTATGAGTTCTCCGGCAAAAACACCGGACAATGTGGTAGCAATAAAACCGAAACTACTGAGAAACCAGGTGTATTGAGTTCCGTCCTGAAAATCTCCAAACACCAGTTGATCAACATACCAGGCAAAACTGCTGCCAGGCAACAGAACACCCCGACCAACCCCTGGAACATCAGGGATAGTAAGGAGCAAAGTATAAATTACTAAACAGGAAGCGAAAATCAATAAACGAATATTTCTGCCAAAATGAATAAAGGCAATACCAGAGAACAAGTACCCAACTGCAATGGCCTGCAAAGTATTACTAAAAATACTGAACGTGGTTATATTCCATTCCAGCAAATGACCTTGAACAATCCAACCTAACACAAAGAGGATTACAAAACGCCGTATAAGCTTTGTATACAAAGATGAGAGCCTTGAGTCCTGTTGCTTCCGTTTTGATAAAGCAAAAGGTATTGCTGCTCCTACAATAAACAGGAACAATGGCATTACAATATCATACAGCGAAGACCCGAACCATTCCGGATGATCGAATTGTTTTGCAACGGCATTCGTAAAAGGGGACCCGACACCAACATTAAGCGCATTAAAAAAATGGTCTATAAATATAATAAGCAACATATCAAAGCCCCTCAAGGCATCAATTGAAGCAATCCGGTTAGGTTTCTTTCCTTCTTCAGTCATATTGCTTTTTTTATTGGTTCTGTATATTAATCCTCCATTTTCAGCTTACTTTTTCTGATAAACCTTAACCCAGTCAACGGTCATTATTGCGGGGAATAAGTTAGCGTCAACATCTGGTCCGCCCCAGTCACCTCCAATAGCGACATTGAAAATCAGGAAGCAAGGTTTATCGAATGGCCAGGTATTCGCATTCTTAACGTCGGGCTTGTATCGGTAAACTAACTTTCCATCAATATAAAATGCAACAAACTCCTTAGTCCATTCCATTCCATAAATATGAAATTTGTCAAAAGGATTTTTTATCTCTAAAATACCGGTATAAGGAGTTGCTCCGTAGCCTGAAGGATTGTGAACGGTAGAATGAATAAAATGGGGATGTTTCCCTACATGCTCCATGATATCCAGTTCTCCACATGCAGGCCAGCCCACTTCATCAATATTTTGTCCCAGCATCCACAGTGCCGGCCATGTGCCTGTACCCTGAGGTATTTTAGCTTTAATCTCTACCAGCCCATAAGTGAAAGTTCGTTTCCCTTTTGTTATTAAACGAGCTGAGGTATATTCGTTGTTCTCTTTTTTCGCAATAATCAGAAGTTTGCCATCGGAGAGTTCAACATTATCATTCGTATAGTGCTGCAGTTCATTGTTAACCCATCCAGGTTGTGCTGTTTCGTGACTCCAATTTGTTGTATCAAGCCCTGCATCGATAAATTTATCTTCCCAAACCAGTGAGTACCCTTTTTTAGATTGCGAAAATCCATTTATTGAAAGGATAATAAGTAGTAATGCGCATGCCTTTTTAATGGTTTTCATATTAAGTAAAATGTGAAATGAACAATAGTGTTTTGAATTGCTTTTCCCTGTTGCATTATTTAAAGTAATCAATGTGATAGCAGATTTAATGCAACAGTATTTCTTTGAAATTCTGTTTTCAATTTCTAAAAGCTTTAGCTATTTCAGTTTCGATGAGTTGTTCCATGACCTTGTATCCGGCAGCAGTAGGATGAACGCCATCCACAGTAAATTCTGATTTTAACCCTTTCCTATCATCCACCATGGATGAATAATAATCGACATAATTAAACCCATTACTGATGGCGTAGGACTTTATCCAATTATTTAATGCAACTATCTTGTCAGCTGGAAAAACTCCAGGATTCCACGGGAAGTCATAAGCAGGTAATACCGATGAAAGTATCACTTTTATTCCATGCACTTTTGCCAATTCCGACATTGAAACAATATTATCCTCTATCATTTCGAGGGTTGAAGGTCCGGTGTTGCCGGCAATGTCGTTAATACCAGCTAATATAACTACAACTTTTGGTTCCAGGGCTATTACATCGGGCCGGAACCTTACCAGCATTTGAGGTGTTGTTTGCCCGCTGATTCCACGGCAAATATATGGCCTCCCGGCGAAAAATCCGGGGCTCAGATCCTTCCAGCCTTCCGTAATTGAATTGCCCATGAAAACTACTCTTTTTTCTCCTGCAGCAGGGAGCCCCAGCTTACCATTTTCCTCCCGATACCGATTCAAGTAAGGCCAGTCTACTTTATTTCTCAGGTACATCATCTTTTCATAATCACTCATCTGCTCCTGGGCTTGTAAAGCAGGCATAATCAGAAACAATATCGAAACCAGACAGAAAATCCTCTTTATACTTTTCATGATCCTTTGAATTAGAATTGAAGTTTATTTTATGTGTGTCATTATTTTTGAAAGTGAAAAATCATTCACAATCATCTGGTATATATACTCCTCACTGCTCAGGTTTTTTGCATCATAATGTATGTTGTATGTCCCTTTATCCTTAACTCCTTCGTCCAATTCGCTGATTAGCCTCTGATTTCTATCATAAATCCGGAAAATAACCCTGCACTTTTGAGGAATGGAATACGTGAAGTTTGTTTCAATTCTAAAAGGATTTGGATAGTTTTGATTTAGCAAATAACCATTATGGGTACCTGTATCTTCAATTATCCCGACTAAACGAAAATGGGTTAAATCAGACCAATTACTCCATTTCAAATTTTGATCCCGATAACGAACCCGGAATAAATAATCCTTAGAATCGTTCAATCGGGCCTTGTTAAATCTACTTTCATATAGATTTATATTTCGGTTGAGATCAAAAGGACTTGAGTTTTGATCAATTCCATAAATATTTGTCCAATGCATGGTCGAATCAATTACTATCGGCGAAGTCAGGGAGCTGTCAATAACCTGGTACCGCACCGACATTATAGAGTCAATTCCGGCAAACCTGGAGGTGTTAAACTGAATATAAGTATCGTTGCGAGAAATGTCTACAATTAATGGAGTTTCAGGTCCTGCTTGATTTTTAACTTTGTGCCATGCATCTATCAGTTCCGAATTTTTCGGATTAGAGGACGTACCAAGGCTATACACGGAATTCTGGTAAGAGTGGTTTGCAATGTCAATCTCCAGAATCTGAAAGATATAATTGCTGATACAGATATGAATATCATTGTAATCCTGGTTCTCTCCTTCAACCCATGGGTCCAGCGGTCCCCCGCTGCCTCCACCACAAATCATCCTGATATCTCCATCAGGCACTCCGGAGACGACAGTACCCCGTTCATAACCGTGCGTATGCCCGTAATGAATTTCCTGAACCTTTGAATATTTTTCCATAACATTTAAAAGCCTGTTCCTTACATACTCAGTTCCACCAACAATCCACAATTCTGAAATGGGTGGATGATGAAAAAATACGAACACAAAATCAAGGCTTGCATCTTTTTCTGCTTCATTCAACCTTGAGTCGAGCCAGTTTGCCTGGGTTTCACCATACTGATCAACTATATTAGTATTTAATCCAATAAATAATGAGTTTCCAACCTTCAACTGCCATATTTTTTCGTTTAAAGAAGGCATCTGAGGGAAGACTGACTGATCGTCGAGTTTCAGATACTGGTAAAAATAAGGGCTTTCAGCTTCGTGATTTCCTGCAACTACCATAGTTGGGATATTTCCTGATAATGCGGATAAAGGCTGAAAGTACTGCAAAGAGTATAGCTTGGGTGTATCACCACTTATAACCACATCGCCGGAATGGAATATTCCATTTACCTGATTTTCGATATCTGAACCATATAATTCAGCGATTTTCCCCCTGGCTGCACGAAGCACTTTTCCTGCCATGGTAGTATCCGTAGCGTGAGTATCACTGAGTAGCACAAAGCGCAATTTACCGTTGTAAGTGTTATCGGGCAAAGTTCTGAATGAATAAATGCCTGATTCCCCTTCACCACTCAACACCTTGTAAAAATAACGTGTATTGGCTTGTAACCCGGTTAACTTAACCGTATGCCAGCGAAAAGGATCACTAATCATTTCACTGGTTCCCGGCATTTCAGAACTTAATGTTGTATCCAGTCCGTATTTCACTTTCGTTATGTTTGAGGCAATATCATGCCAGCAAATTGTCATAGTATTTGTTCCCTGGCCTTGCAGGTAAGGAATCCTTGTCATCAGAAACAGGCCGGCATTGTGTCCAAATCCCCCTAATTCTGAAACCTGTTCGGTAGTGAGAGCCTGATCCCAGAGGGCAAGTTCGGAACAATAAATCCCGGAATCTTCTCCATCGTCATCAGCAAAAATCAGCAATAGGCTTTCGAGTGAAAACCGGCCGTCAACATCCTGAATATTACCAATCATCAGTAGTTGCCCATCAAGATAACACGTAAAGTGGTTACCGTTTTTCACTGAAATAACAAGGCGATACCATTCATTTGGGTTTATAGAAAAGGCAGAGTAGCCAACAGCGGCTACTCCTATATTTCCTGATGGGTTAATAAAAAAATCACCGTCGTTATTATTGCTCACCGCTGTTTGGAAAAAAGAATGCCATACTCCAATATCCGGCACTTTAAAATCATACTGCAAGGTATACTCATTTACAAATGTCCCGCCACCATTTGCAGGAATCTGATGCTGCATTTTATAATAGCTGCCAACACCAATCCGGGTAGCTCCGTTTCCAGCTTCAGGCCCTGTTTCAGCAGATTGTGTTCCAACAAGTGTAAGATCAATCCCGTATCCAGGTTCTGCTTTTCGAAGATTTGCCGGATCATCAAATTTCCACCATCCAACTCTGGTTGGAACTGTGGCTTGTAACTGTCCAACAACGAGTAGAAAAACGGCAATTATGGCATGAATAACGCTTAATCTCATAGCAACGGAGTGTGTTTTAATAATAAGACTCAAGAAAAGTTGAGCTGTTCAAAGAGTGCTGTTATCATAACCTTGGAATAGGGGTCCATGCAAACTTGAGTAATGTTCCTGATTAAAGTCAAGCTGATTAAAAAAGGGTGCCTCAATAATTGAGACACCCAAAACCGACTCAAACCTCAACCTGAAATTATCGGATTACTATCATTTTTTGAGTACTGACACCACTGTTTGTCGTCATCTGTACATTGTATATCCCATTTGGCATCTGTTCGGTATTTAATTCCAACCTGTATTTGCCAGGCAATTTAGCTCCTGCATTAATCATCCTGATTTCGTTTCCGGTAAGGTCAAGAATACGGAATGTAACAGCTCCGGTTTTTCGGATAGTGTATGGGAATGTGGTAGAATGCGAAACAGGATTAGGATAATTTTGACCCAGATCAGCCGTATTTTCAGCAGGATGCTCCTGAATTCCATTTGGCGTTGTTGTAGCATTACCCAATGCAACAGCTTCAGCTTCTGTTATAGCTACATCCCAGATTCCCAGTTCCGAACAGTTGATATCGCCATCATCTCCGTCATCATCCTGAAATACCCTGAGTATGGAACTCAAGCCATATCGGTCATCTATGGGCTGAGCAGCAGCATCTAACCATAAAACGCCATCAATATAGATCCGAAAGAACTCACCATTTTTTACAGAAACAAGCATTCTGTACCAGGTATTTGCGGCTACAGTAGCTTCAGTATACCTTGTAGATCCGCAACCAATACTATTAGGTACGCGGCCTATATCGGGAGCTTCAGACTTAGCAACAAACAAGTCGGCATCGCCATCAAGTGTTTGAAAGAATGCATACCAGGTATCTATCTGAGGAAGAGAAAAATCTATTTGCAGGGTCCATTCATTTACAAGGGCTCCTCCCCCATTAGGGGCAATGCCATGATTCATAGTCAAATAACTTCCTAAGGGAACAAGTGTAGCTAAATTTCCGGCAACAGGACCGTCAACAGAAGTCTGTGATCCACTTAATTCCAGAGGCAAGCCAATTTCAGCTTTCACCATATCTGTGGCATCATCAAATTTCCACCAGCCTTTTCTATCACGAACAGTAGTCTGGTTTGAAATAGTAATCCCCTTGCTACCCATAATATTCGCACCATCAGTGGAAGTTGCTTTTACAGTTACATCACCATCTTGTATGGCTGCCAGCAAACCACCTGCAGTGATTGAGGCCGCACCTGTACCAGCAGAAACTGACCATGTGATATTTTTTTCAGTTGCATTTTCCGGAAGAATAGTTGCAATCATCTGTAGGGTTCCACCTTTTGTATTTATTGCAATTGCACCTCCAACCGTAGTAACAGTGATTGATGTTACAAGGATAACAGCCTGGTTCGAAATAGCAATGACCATACTGCCAATTACATTTCCTCCATCATTGGAAGTTGCATTTACAGTTACCGTACCATTTTTTACTGCCGTGAGAAGCCCCCCGGAACTGATTGTAGCACCCCCTGTACCATTGGTTTCAGACCATGTAACCGTTTGATTAGTTGCATTAACAGGAAGAATAGTCGCGCTCATCTGCAATGTTCCACTTTGAGTTTCAATAGTACTTGCATTTCCGGCGGCTGTTACGGTAATTCCAGAAACTATTACGTTACCTGCAAAACCGCCTAATTGAAGAACTTCATCCGCTGATAAAGCTACATCCCAGATTGCAGTTTCGGCGCAATTAATAGCAGCGTCATCTCCATCATCATCGGCAAATAATAAAAGCTCATTAACAAGAGCCCATCGTCCATCTATAGGGAGAAGCGTTTTTTCGAGCCAAAGTTCTCCATTGAGATAAACACGGAAGAAATCTCCGTTTTTAACTGAAATCACCATTCTGTACCATGTATCCACAGTAATGGCATTGTCAGAATATCCAGTGGTGCTTGTTCCGATTTTATTGCTGGTATTGGTAAACAGGTCGGCATCGCCCATTGATCCGCCACCTGAGTTGCTTGGGTTAGTTTGGATAAAAGAATGCCATTTGCCGATCTCGGGAACGGAAAAATCGATTTGGACGGAATATTCATTAACCGAGTCTCCACCCCCGTTAGGAGCTATACCATGAACCATAGACAAATAACTTCCTAACCCGATTTGTGTAGCCAGGTTTCCATCAGCAGGACCGGGAACGGATGTCTGTGTGCCTGTCAACACTAATGGATTGCCTATTTCAGCCTTTAACAAATCAGATGCATCGTCAAATTTCCACCAACCTTTTCTTGCCACAATGGGCACAGTGGTAGCATTGCCTAATTCAGAAACCTGTGAGGCATTTAGCGCTATATCCCATATCCCTAATTCGGAACAATTGATTGCTGCATCATCGCCATCATCATCGGCAAATATTAAAAGTTCATTCACAAGCGCCCATCGTCCGTCTATTGGCAGAAGCGTTTTTTCGAGCCATAATTCCCCATTGAGGTAAACCCTGAAATATTCTCCGTTTTTAACAGAGATCACCATCCTGTACCATGTATCAGCAGAAACTGCATTATCAGAATACCCTGTTGCGCTTGTGCCGATTTTATTGCTGGTATTGGTAAACAGGTCGGCATCGCCCAAAGCACCGCCACCTGAGTTGCTGGGATTGGTCTGTATGAAGGAATGCCATTTCCCGATCTCGGGAACTGAAAAATCGATCTGTACAGAGTATTCATTTACCGAATCGCCACCTCCGTTAGGAGCTATACCATGAGTCATGGTTAAATAACTGCCTAATCCGATTTGTGTTGCCAGGTTTCCGGCAATGGGTCCGTTCACTGACATCTGGGTTCCGGTTAATGCCAGAGGGAGGCCTGAATCAGCCTTTAACATGTCAGCGGCGTCATCGAATTTCCACCAACCCACTCTGGCAGGTACCTGGGCATTTGCAAAACCAGCAAAAGCCAGGATTGCGAAAAAACTTAGTAGAGTTTTCTTCATAATTCAATAGATATTAAGTTAAGGATTCGGGGTTAACATTAAGTCAATTTCATATCTGCAAGAGTTGTGGCTCTATTTCAGCAACCACATAAGTTTATTGATTTCATCATAACCATCATATTGCCGGTTTAAAGCAATAATGAGATTTTCACGATTATAACTGCTTTCTGATCCCGGATACAAACATCGCATGGGAATAACACTGGTATTGTTTTCATTCAGGCTTGATGCAGGGTTGATTGGAAAAACAGGGTAATTATTCCTTCTATATTCAAAATAGCTGAAATCGGCATCCTGCATGAATCTTAGTATATATTCCTGCATCCATATTTGTTTCAACTGCTCGTCAGGTGCTGATTTAAATGCAGCCTGGCCTGTAAAATATCCATCCATATAGGCCTGGTCAATGACTACTGTGTGCGCATAACTTGCCTTGGTTGCCATAATAGCTGCAAGAGCTGCCTTTACCCCATCCTCATAATAGGATTGCGCATTTCCTGTTGTAATCCAGCCCATTATTGTTGCCTCAGCCAGAATTAATTGCTGCTCTGCGTAAGTCATCATCATACGCGGTTCACAGGCATCTTCTTTTTCATATCGTTTATTTAGAATCGATAATTTATTGGCCTTGTATGCTACGTTCATAGCGTCGTATTCCATCGACACATCAACCCCATTATATGCGGAGGTATCCGACTCTGATTTCCCGGCTGAAATCAAGGCTGCAGCTGGCTCACAAAAATAAAACAAGCGTCGGTCATTCAATATTTTTAAGTTGTCAATAAGTAGTTTGCTGACTACGATCTTAGGGGCAAACATGGTGCTTGCACTTAAGGGGTGCTTATTCTGTGTTGAATAATTAAGTCCCCAATATCCGCTTGTTTTCTCCAGCAAATTACCTGCAGCAACAATTTCAGCGAAGCGGGTTCTGACATTTAATGATGGCACATCTTCTTTTTTACTCAAGCTCATAAGCACTTTTAACGCAAAAGCATTGGCTGCTTTTCTCCACTTTTTAGGATCACCGTTATATGGGGTAGGATCACCCGAAAATGTAACTCCATTGGCAAAGAATTGGTCAGCTGCTTTGAGTTCATCCAGAATGGCTATAAAAATATCTTCCTGAGTATCGTATTTTGGTTCATAAAGCCCCTCAGCACCTTTGCCGGCCTGACTATACGGGATATCTCCCATCCACATGGTCATTCTGAAAAATGTATATGCTTTTGCAAAGCTGGCTACCCCCTTGTAGGAATCTTCCATTACACTCCCTTTAGCAAATTCAACCATGGCATCGATGTTGGGCAACACGGTCATTGATCCGAAACTAGCACTTCCCGTACTGTTATATTGAGCGCCATTTTTACCCAAAAGAGTGAATCCCACATATTTAGGCAAAGCATTTGCAGAAATGAAGCTCATTGCATCTCCGCCATTTTGAAGCATGCCCAATACTATATTGGTGCATTCCATCGAAGCAGGTACTCTGGTAGCTGTATCCGGGTTTGTATTAATTTCTTCAAATTTGCGGCAACTAACCAGAAATATCAAGATAAGCACACTAACTAATCCTATATATTTTTTTGTGTTTTTCATGTGTTTTTTATTTTGAGTAGCTTTTGTTTTAAAATCCTTTTGGCCTGTTTTCATTACAATTGCATTTGAGCTAAGGGATCTAATTGTAATCCTGTTCAGAAAACGAATTTGATGTTAAAACCAACGTAGCGTATAGAGGGATCACTGAAATTTTCATAACCGCCATCAGGGTCGGAGTACTTAAATTGTTTTGCCCACAAGAACATATTCTGACCTATTGCCGATACCGAAACCCCTTGAGATTTTAAGCGGGCACACAATTTTTTAGGCAAATCATAAGTGAGAGAAATTTCTCTTATTTTGAAAAAGGTAGTACTATACGCTTCAAGTGGCGATGGCGAACCGCCCCATGCGGTTCCGCTGTGAACAGTGTTAATATACGATTCATAAGTTACAGCCACATCATTCGGAGCATACACGCGAGTATCGCCGGTAATATTTCCATAAGTATCATAGGTTGCTGTACCAGAAATTACTTTAACACCAGATCCAGTGTAGTTCTTTGAATTTGCAACAGTAGCATCCAGGTACCTTTCGGGTGTTACAGAATTAGGATGCGAGCCGGCACGCCACATATACATTTCGGTGGTTGTTTGCGCTATTCCCCCTACACGTCCATCGACTGAAACATTAAAAGTCCAGCTCTTATACCTGAGAGTGTTGTTCACGCCCCAGATCCAATCAGGATCAGAATTTCCAAACTTTGAGGCATAAGCAGAATATAAGGGTAATCCGTTCTGGTTAATAAGATTACCTTCAGGATCGCGTTGAAAATCATATAGGGTAAAAGCATCGTACCTTTCACCCACCTTTATCCAAGGTTTGTCTTCATAGAACTGGGCATCTAATTTAGTCCAGTATCGGGCATATTTCGACCAGTTCACTGAAACATTCCAGCCCCAGTCATTGGACTGTACAGGAGTTCCGTTAATAGAAACTTCAATACCTTTTCGGGTGATTTCCTCGTCACTATTGATAAAGTTATCGTAATATCCTGTTGCCGGAGTTATAGGTGCTTCCACTAATTGATCATAAAATCTTTTATTGTAATAAGATACATCAAGGGATACTCTGTTTTTATACAAGTTAACCGCAGTACCAACTTCCCAGGTAGATGTACCATCGGCAAACAAATTGTCAGCACGTATGGTACCGGGTAATGTTGCCGAACTTATATTCCCCCAGGCATTGTTAGTGATGGAGTATACCTGGTTAATTTCATATATACCGGGGACGTTCCTTGCAGTTGTCCACGATGCACGCAATTTCCATAACGAAAGCCATTTCGTTTTGGGCAACAATTCAGAAGCAATAAAACTTGCGGCTACAGATGGATAATCGAAAGCACGGTTCGTTTCCGATAAAGTGGAACACCAGTCCCTGCGATAAGTACCGTCAACATAAATAAGCTTATTCCATGATAAGGCTACCTGGCCAAACAAACTATTTGTCTGTTGTTTGTACAAACTGGAAACTACATAGGCCGGTAATACCGAAGCCTTAAGTGAGTAGAAACCAGGGATAGACAATCCGCCCTGGGTTCTGGAATCGGTACCTTCATCCTGACGTGTATAAATGGTCCCGCCCGCAAAAGCATCAACGGTAAATTTACCAAAGGTTTTAGCCCCGGTGAGAATAAAATCATTGTTGAAACTATACCCTCTGCCAAGTCCCAGGTTGTATGACCCTAACTTGCTTTCGCCCCACACCTGACCGCCATTATCTATAACCGTAGCTGTGCCTGCACTTATTAACGAACCTTTGGAAATTCGTATCACCTGCCTGTTGCTATAGGTATCGAATCCAGAACGTATAGTTGCTTTTAACCATGTTGTGAGATCATAACTCATTGAAAGCGAGCCATTGAAAATGTCTTTGTTTAAACTGTGAATCCTTTCGTTTCTGTCAAAATAAGGATTGTTGTTGGTATCGGTATAACTATTATTCTGTGTTTCGTTAGGCACTACCCAGTAATCTTTATAGTCAAGCATGTTCCAATCAGGCGACGACCATATCAACATGGAATACATAGGGTCATATCCGGTATAACCGCCAAATCCTATATTGGGGGAGGATTGCTTATTATAAGATATGCTGGATGATAATGAAAATTTACGTACTTTCATATCTCCGCCAATACTGTATGTAAATTTGTCGAACATGGAATTGGGATACTGTCCTTTATTTTTCACCCAGGTAGCCGAAGCGCGAAAACTACCGAATTCGCCCTGTTGTATAATGTTAATATTATTATTCAGTGCATAACCCGGTTCCAGGAAATTTTTAAAATTGTCTTTGCCTATTGCCAGGTAAGGCATGGCTTTCATGGTTTTTGTTATGGGGTCCCATTGCCTAATTTCCTGTCCTTCCAACGGAGGTCCCCAGGCACCATCTCCGTTTGAAACAGCAGTATTGGTTGCTGTGTTAACAGCACGGCCGTATGTAGATTGTGATTCGGGAATGGCCAGGTAACCGGCCGCAAACATGGTGCTGCTGTTAATGGTTACGGATAGCCCTTTGTTAGCACTCCCTTTTTTTGTAGTTACCATAATTGCCCCACTTCCACCACGCGAACCATAGAGCGCGGAGGCTGTTGCACCTTTAAGTATACTCAGACTCTCAATATCGTCGGAAGGGATATCTCTCAACGTCATATTGCCAAAAGGCACACCATCGATAACTAAAATCGGGCTTTCTCCACGAATAAAAATTTCAGGTGCTGCAGCAAATTCAGTACTATTCAATACCGACAAACCAGCAACTTTACCTGTGAGCGAGGTTCCAACATCAACAGGCCGCACGGTCTGTAAACCTTTGCCATCCACTTTCTGGACTGCATAACCCAGAGCTTTTTCCTCACGTTTAATACCTAATGCAGTAACCACAACACTTTCGAGTTGAGTTGCAATTTGAAGCATTGAAACATTCATGATATATACCTCAGTAGCTGCGACCTCTTTTGAATCGTAACCTAAATAGGAAAAAACCAGAACTGCATCTGCCACCTGCAATTCTATTGTAAAGGTCCCATCCACAGAGGTAGTTGTGCCTGATGTGGTACCCTTTACTTGTATTGTTACGCCTACCATAGTTTCACCGGTCCTTTCATCAGTTACTTTCCCGCTGATTTTTTGGGGTTGAAAAGTCCCACCTTTTGATTTGACCGGGCTGATGATGATCTGCCGATCACTGATAGTGTACTTAACCTTTTCGCCTTTAAAGATCTGGTCCAGTATATCTTTGATGGATTTGTTTACAAAAACGGCATCTACCCTTCGGGTAACATCCACAACTTCCTGATTGACCAGGAAAGTGTAATCGCTCTTTTTTTCTATTTCGTTGAGCACATCGTTCAAAGGAACATTTACAAGATTTAATGTTATTTTAGTTGTCTGTGCATTTAATCTGCCAGGCATTAAAATAAGAAGGATGAAAAGGAATGCAAGTAGAAGTAATCTCATATTTGGTTAGGTTTATGGTAAAAAAAAGACAACGACAATCCAATAACTGAGATTATCAGTTTACGATAACTTCAGCTTTAGTAGTATTTTTCTGGTTGGATTACAAAAAAGCAGTGGGAATAAAAGTCCGGGTTTTGATGAAATGAAACCGGGTTTTCTTAAGGGTGAAACTTCCTGCTAATTTTCGGGTGTGAATGAGCACATAGGCAGTAATTTTTTTGTAAATTAGTTAACCGTGGAGAATATTATGATCTTTCGTCTCGAAAAAGTTCCGTCAGGCAATACTTTGGGTTTAACTTCACTATAGTCAATAGGCGATGAAATTTTCAATAGCCTAAGCAATTCACCCAGAGGCTCATCCTCAAATGTTGCCCTGTATCGGAATTGTTTGATTCTGTCACCTTTAATCTCAATATCTACATTGTATTGAAGGCTGATTCTTCGGGCCACTTCACTTATATTGTCATTCCGGAAAACCAGCTTTCCATCTTTCCAGGATACATGTTTATAGGTATCTTCCGTTTGGATGGTGACATGGGTAGTTAAAGTATCATAAGTCATATGCTGGTTGGGCTGCAGGAAAGTGATCAATCCTTTATTTTGAACAGAGTTCGGTTTTCGAACAGACACCTTACCCTCCACCAATGTAACGGAAGGAGTCCTGAAATTTTTCTCAGCCCTTACGTTAAACTTTGTACCTGTAGCTCGTACGGTAAAATAGGGCGTGTTCACAAGAAATGGAATTGATTCATCAGAGTGGACCTCAAAATAGGCTTCGCCTGTCAGATAAACGATACGCGTATCACTGTTGAATTTATCAGGATACCGCAAGCTGCTTCCCGAATTGAGCCAGACTTTGGATCCATCGGGCAGTTCGATCATCGAAAAGGTACCAAATGCAGCAACTACCTTATTATATACAATAGTGGAATTTGCAGCTTTATGACTACCTGAGTACATCCAGAGCATCGAGACGAGCAAAGGGATAAACAAGATAGCCGCAACTCTTTGAATAAACTGCCAGAATGACACGCTTTGGCGTCCGATATTGATTTGCGACAAAACCTTAGTCAACGCTTTATCCGTCGAGACCGGCAATTCGAATGATGCCTCCCAGATGTTTTTAAGTTGCTTGAAATATTCGCGGTTTGCGTCCGATTCGCCGATCCACAATTCCAGCATCCGGATTTCATCCTGCGAGGCACTGCCTCCAAGATAATTTACGATTAAATTGTCAACCGTTCCGAAATCTTTGTTATCCATATCTTCCTTAATCAGCATAACGACGTTTTAGAATTTAAAGTCCACATTCAAAAAGATGTTTTTTTTGTCAGTTGCATAAGTGGCGCGCCTTTCCTGCAAAAATAACAGGAGGAAGCTTCTAACGAAAAAAATGAAATAGCATTAAAATCAAGATAAGATAGTCTTTAAGTTCTTCCCTTAATAAATTTAAGGCTTTTGATATACGCACCTCTACGGTACGGACTGATACTCCCAGTGCCTCAGCGATTTCCTGATAATTCAGTGTTTCAATACGGCTCATCCTGAAGGCTTCAGCATATTGGGCAGGGATTTTTGCCATGGCAAGTTCGAAATTTGCCTGCAATTCAGAATGTAAAATATAGTTTTCGGTATCGTTTCCTGAAAGGATTGGATGTTCCAGAACGATTGATGCATATTTAGAGGTGATCCTGGAATGACGCAAATTATCGATACTCCGGTTCTGGACCGATTTCAATAAAAAAGATTTCAGGGAATTGTGGATAAGCAATGAATTCCGGTTCTCCCAGAGTTTCAGGAAGACCTCCTGTACGATTTCTTCCGAAGCATCTGAATCCCTGGTGAAACCATATGAGAACCGAACAAGGTCCTGATAATATCTGGTGAATAATATCGAAAATGCTGACTGGTCATCGTCTTTAAGCTTCTCAAGAAGTATTCTTTCATATGAGGACAACAACTCGGACATAAACTCAGCTTTTTTACAAATGTATTCTTTAATTCCATAATACAAAACAGATAATATGTTCCGGATACTCTGATTCAAAAAGTCTGTACAGTTTAATTTCTAAGTGGGTATGCATATCTGTTTCCAATGATTACGGGCTTGCAAATCGAATTAGTAAAAAAGCCATGTTTGTATTTTATGCCTCCATGTCCCGCTATTTAAAAACCATCAGTTTACGCTTGCCTGAACATGCCCCCCCCTGTGGTGGTATAGCGTCGGTATGGTTCAATACAAACTTGAATCGAAGATTTTGACAGGTAAAAGGCTGCAGTTTTGAATGGTTGTGCACGACTGAGTTTAAGTCCTATAAGTTATGCCCAGGTTTTTATTATCCATCATAGAAACATTGTCGGCAAACATTTACTGAAGTATCCCCAAACGATTCCCCTTGTCAGGCTTTTACAAATGCATTAAATGAAAGAAATACTCATCAGTTAAAGTTTACTTCAGTCTCTGTGTTGAGAAATTGGATCCGGAATGGAGAATATCGCCATCATGGCCGAAATTTATGCAATTGGATCCTGTATTACGAAATTCATAGTATGGCTCAAGAGATTATTCAGTCAGTAGAACCAGCCGGAAACTGTGCTTGAACCAGCTATCTGTAACTATTTATCATTCCATGAGTGAGAGCTGATACGAACTCGTTCTGATTAACCAATGCGAGCGAAAGTATAAATTGTAGCCCTTTGAAGAATTTGTGAAAACCTGATTGGAATAATACATGGACACCTCAGCCTCCGTATTCCACGATTTGCTGATGGAAAAACATTCGGATTTTCGTTATACATCTCCTAAAACCATTTACAACTCAATGATGTGGGTACGGCAGAAGTATAACTTGCCCAAAGTTAGCTCTGGCAGAGAAACCATGATCATTGAAGAACTGCCCTATGAACAACAGGCACAGGTGGATTTTGGCGAATCTAACCTGCGAGATGTGAATGGCAAACAAGTAAAGGTTTGGTTTTTCGTTAGGGCATTTTCCAGTTCACGGTTCAAATATGTTTGGTTTTCAAAGCATCCTTTTCCCTACGAACTGGATATTGGGGCGCACCAAAAAAAGCATCCGGCTGCTTTACCGTACCCCGTATGAAATTGTTTACGATTGACCAATCCGGATCTAAATGCCCTCGTGGCGAGAACAAAGGGGATAAAAGTACAAAAAATAATTCATACCCTATTCATCCACTACTAATATAATATTTTCAATATATTGTTTTTCAATTCTTTACAATAATGTATATAGCATTGTCCCGCGCTACAACAAAGCCTTGATACGCAGCATCAGGGCTTTTATTTTTCCGAAGAGCCACAAACTTATTTGCAGGCGATAACGAAAAAATTAAAGCCACAGGCGAACGAAGTGATCGAGGGCTTTGTTGTTAAGCCCTCCCATTTCAGGATTATAAAATAATCCTGTCCCCGCGATTTCCCGTCAATCCTTATCCTTTTTTGGTGGGGATTTCATTTAGTCTCTGCTGAATTCAAAGATATTCTTGGTATCAGGTTCGTGATTCAGTCCAGTAGTTTGACATTGTCTGTTAAATGGATTAATGCAGAATCAGATTAAAGCAATGTAAAGTAAATAAGTAAACAATTGAATAGTGAACAGGATTTTGAAATGTTGTAAAAAATATTTGATAAAACGCAAGCCTATAGTACCTTTCCAGACAATACTAAAATATACGTCTTTCAAATCTCTGATGAGTAACATTGCAAATGAAGCGAATCCGTTATTCAACCAACACACCGTTCTTAAATATTGGTCACGCAATTAATATTATCACAATAATTTCATATCAAGCATATTATAAAATTATAATCATATATTTGTTACTTAAAACTTTTTCAAAACTGATAGAATAATTCCAAAAGCATTTGATTCTTTTCATAAAGACAGTTAAATGATTTGAGTGAATACACATCATTTCCATTGTTTAAGTTCAAATCATGCTCTAACAAGTTCTTGTATGCTTTTATCCAAATCTGCACTCCAGGTGTACTTTTTGTCCATCCTAATGTTTATAATTTCTATAGACATACATGCCAGTGAGCACGCCCCGGTTCAGATAGCTAAAAGTCATGCGAATAATCCTCTAGAGGCGCAAACAACGCCTTGCTCAACGGTCTTGGTAGACCAGTTTACAATGACGGTTAGAGCTCCATTTTCTAAAACCATAAATACCATTGCCGGCGAACAGTATTATTTTACAGTTTCGGGAACAATGACCTTTTTCGCCGGAATATGTGCTCATTTTGACGCTTATTATGATCTGACAACTTCCCCTGCTACCTATTGTAACTGGATATACTATTGTAATTATCCCAGTTCAGCATGTCCATCAGCTTACAACCC
>CAIPFN010000253.1 GCA_903864265.1 uncultured Bacteroidales bacterium
AGCAACCAGCAACCAGTAACCAGTAACCAGCAACCAGCAACCAGCAACCAGTAACCAGCAACCAGCAACCAGCAACCCGGAACCCGGAACCTATTTACTGATTACCTTAAACTCCGTCCGACGGTTTTGAGCTCGCCCTTCAGGGGTATCGTTGCCTGCAACCGGCATGGTTTTGCCGTATCCTTTATAACTCAGCTTTTCAGCGCTTATCCCATTGGATACCAGGTAGTCATACACTGCTTTTGCCCGGTTCTGCGAAAGCGTCATATTATGGGTTTCGCCACCTTCGGCATCGGTATGCCCACCAATTTCAATATGCATGTCTGTATTTTTCAACAGGAAAGCTATCAGCATGCCCAGTTCGGCTTTTGAATCCGGAAGCAAATCATATTTATCGGTTTCAAAGAAAATATTGTGCAACACCACTTTCTCCCCTACCGCCACAGCCTGCATGGGAACATCCAGTTTAACCGGGTTAACCGAATCATGATCCCGGGTCAGGCTAAAGTTCACTGAATAAAACAGGTATCCTTTACAGGAAACATTCAGCGCGTAATCCTTATCAACGGGTAAACTCATTACAAATTCGCCTGAAACCAGATCGGATGAAGAACTCACCACCACCTGGTTGCTTTGCATATCGATCAGTTCGAATGCAGCCGATAAAGGAATGAGGGTATTTTTATCATACACTTTTCCATGAACGTACGAAACTGCGGCAGGTCGTGATTGGGTGGGCAATTCGAACCTGTATATGTCGGTTTTACCAAAGCCGTTTTCTCGTTCGGCCGAAATGAAAGCCTCATTGCCTTTGGCATTGATGATCAGGTTAATCTCATCGTGATTGGTATTGACAGGATACCCAATATTTTCAGGTTTCATCCAGTTTCCATGGCTATCCATGCGTGAAACAAAAAGATCGGCACCGCCCATGCCCATATGCCCCCGGGATGAAAAATAGAGGGTATGTCCGTCAGGATGGATGAAAGGAGCCATTTCGTCGGATGAAGTATTGATGGTATCACCCAGGTTCACCGGTTTATTCCATGTTCCATCGCCCTGCTTGGTGCTTTTCCATATATCCGATCCTCCATGACCTCCGCGACGGGTTGACACAAAGTATAAGGTACGTCCGTCGGCAGCCAGGCAAGGCTGCGATTCCCAGGCGGTGGTATTTATATCCGGGCCCAGGTTCTGTGGCTCCGACCAGGTGTCGCCTATCTTATGCGACGAATACAGGTCGCAACTGCCATAGGTATCAGGCCGGCTGCAACAGGTGATAATAATGATCATTCCATCAGGCGAAACACAGAGTGCGCCTTCGTTACCGGGCGTATTGATAGGTGCACCTATTTCGATTGCAGGGCTCCAGTTTAACTGCCCGTTAGCCGAGCGGGCCGATACCGATCGGTAAAAGCTTTCATCGCTGCGCGGATCCACGCCTTTGCGTGTAAAATAGAGCTGACCTTCATCCAGGCTCACTGCGTTAATATATTCGTATCCGCTTGAATTTATATTAGGCCCTATATTCTGCGGATTAAACGGCACCGGGTTCTTCATCATTTGTGATCGGAAATCGCATAGCAACAGATTCTCGGCGGTGCGTATGAGTTCAGCATGTATCTTAGGATGAAACGTCAGATATTTAAGATAATTTGCTTTGGCATCATCGTACTGCTCCATGTCAAAATACAGGTTTGCCATAATGTAATAGGCAGGTATAAAAACCAGGGAGTCCGTTTCGACAGCTTTTTTATAGGCGGATACAGCTTTAGGATAATCTTTCAGATCGTTATACATATCCCCTTGCAGCAGCCATGCCCTGGCGTAAGAAGGCTCATCATTGAGCAGGCTTTCCACCTGCCGCAATGCCCCGGCAAAGTCACGGTGGTTATACATCTGAACCGCATGCTCGAATTGCCTGTCAGCCCTCGGACTGCCTTGCTGCTGAGCGAATAATGGGATTTGAAAGAACAGGAATAATGTAAAAGCGAATAAGATGCAGTTTGATTTCATAAAACTTTGGTATTGAATTGCGAATGTACGCAAGTTCTTCGGATTGGGCGGGCTCAGAGATATTGCTTATTTCAATGCTATCACAGATTGCTGTAAAACCAAAAAACCAAAGTCATGCTCATTTTTAAAAGTAAGGCCATGCCTTGCTTTTCATTATACTATTCCCCCATAATCATTCGTTCACATTCATGCCTTTCGGCTTACGCCCTGGATGGACCAGCCGTGATGGCAGAAGATGAATGATTATCTTTAAACTCAAAACCGGTAATATAACTTCAGCAGCATTTTGGGGTTGAACAACAATACGCCCGAGGGTGTGCCCGACGAAGAGTAAGGAGCATATCCCGAACGGATTTGTACCGATACGCCGTAATGCCTGGTTTCATAAGCAGGTCCGGCAATCATCCCAAAATCGAAGCCGTTGAGGTTGTCCCAGTGCTGTGCCCGAAGGAAACCAAAGCCCATATAACCGCCCAATTGCATGTGCAGTGCGGTTGAAGGAAATTGTCCGATCCAGTCGAGGCCCAGGTTATAACGTTTAAAACTCCGCACCTGCTTCTCCTGGTTATCGGAGAAGCGGATATTCTCGTATTCCAGGTAAACCCCGCTGCGAAAGGATTGGTTCAACTGCCGGGAGTAGCTGGCCTGCAGCATCATGCTGGGTTCGCGGTTAGGCCAGAAATTCCAGGGATCATCAAAGTAAATGCCTTCCTTGAGCGGCGGAATATAGGCCACGCCAAATCCAACATTGTTCATAAACGGGTTTGATTGCCCCATCACGGTGGTGCTAAATCCGAACCCACAGAGAAAGATCAGAAATAAGTGATTCTTCATGATTCAGAAATTTAAAAAACAATAATGAAACATAAAGATAGTGAATATTGGCTGAATCCGGGCATGTCCCTTGCAAAACATATGCAATGATTGCTGATTCGAAAATGCCTATCGAATTCTGCTGTACAGTATCCGGAAAATCATTTCACAATCATCCAGGTAAAAAAACCGGACAACAAGGCCAAACACATTAAAACTTAAAGAATACAGGAGTAATCATTTTCAGAGGTAAGCGTGAAAACAGGAATCGCTTAAGGAATATGCATGAATTTATGCGCCTGCAGCGAAATATGCCAGCGCGGATTTTGCAATACGTAATCAATTATCCCGGGTAACACATCCTGCATGCGGCTCCATTCGGGCTGAAGACAGAGATAACAATCGGGACCTACCAGTTTTGCATTTTCTTCGGCCCATTCAAAATCGGTATCATCAAAAATTATAACTTTTAACTCGCTTGCTTTCAGGAAAATATCTGATTTGGGAGGACTTTTCCGCTTGGGAGAAAGGCAAACCCAGTCGAAAGTGCCGCTGAAAGGATGGGATCCCGAAGTCTCGAGATGAACCTGAAGCCCTTTTTCTTTCAGTTTACCGCACAAATAATCCAGATTGTACATTAAAGGTTCACCCCCGGTTACAACAACCGTTGCTGCCGGATTACCGGTCACGCGCTGAACGATTTCGTCCGTATCGGTAAGCGGATGGAGTTTAGGGTTCCACGATTCCTTTACATCGCACCAGTAACAGCCTACGTCGCAGCCTCCCACCCGCAGGAAATAAGCGGCCTTGCCGGTATGAAATCCTTCTCCCTGTATGGTGTAGAAGTCCTCCATGAGCGGAAGTAATTTGCCTTGCTGGGTAGGATCTATTTTCACGGGCTTAATTAATGGTTTTTGAAAAACGGGTATGGTTAAATGCTTGAGATAAACGAAAAGCGTAGAATAAGCCAGTCCTTTCCGGACCAGCTACCTATGGCTTCAACTTTCCAGGAAAGTTACACTTCTTTATTATATGCCTTCAGAGTATTCATCAGTAAGGAAACAATGGTCATCGGACCAACGCCTCCGGGAACGGGTGTGATGAATGAGCATTTGGGAGCTACCTCAGCAAATTTCACATCCCCGGTGAGATGGTAGCCTTTTTCGCTGTTATCTTCAATGCGGTGAATGCCAACATCAATTACCACGGCTCCTTCTTTGACCATATCGGCAGTTACAAATTCCGGCTGACCCATGGCGGCAATCAGTATATCGGCAGTCCTGGCTATTTCTTTAAGATTCCGGGTTCCAGTATGGCAAACGGTTACCGTGCAATTGCCGGGCTCGGCTTTTCGCGAAAGCATCACGCTTATGGGCGTACCGACAATATTGCTGCGACCCAGCACCACGCAGTGTTTACCGCTGGTTTCGATATGGCTTCGTTCGAGCAATTGAATAATGCCATAAGGCGTTGCTGGCAGGTAAGTGGGTTCACCCAGCATCATCCGTCCCAGGCTTACCGGGTGAAAACCATCCACATCCTTTAAAGGGGCAATGCTGTTAATGACTTTCTGAACGTTGATATGGGCAGGCAAGGGCAACTGAACGATAAACCCGTCCACTTCATCATCCTTATTCAGAAAATCAATGATTTCGAGAACTTTTTTCTCGCTGGTATCGGGTTCCAGCCTGTAAATGGTCGAAGTGAACCCTACTTCCTTGCAGGCTCTTTCCTTGCTGTTGACATAGGTTTGACTGGCAGCATCTTCACCTACCAAAACAGCCACCAGGTGCGGAGCCCGATCGCCTTTATCAATGATAGCCGCACTTATCACCGCCAATTCTTTCTTTATTTCGGAAGCGATTTTTTTACCGTCAATAAGTTCCATGTTGAAGCGTAATGGTTATATATTGTTGATTCTTAGTTTCTTTTTCAGATTCTTATCTACTTTCTTCCTTTTTACTTATCCCCCTTTCGCCTTGTCTCCCCATCGCCCCATCTCCTTGTCTCCCCATCTCCTTGTCTCCCCATCTCCTTGTCTCCCCTTCTCCTTGTCTCCCCTTCTCCTTGTCCCCCCATCCTTCCTGTACACTCTCCTTTCTCAATAACTCTATCATTTCTTGGCGTTCTTCATCTGCTGAGCCATTTTTTGTGCACCGCCGGTGGTAAGCATTTTCATCATTTTACGGGTGTCGTCAAATTGCTTGATCAGCCGGTTGACTTCCTGTATATCGGTACCGCTTCCCTGTGCAATCCTTTTGCGACGGCTGCCGTTGAGGACCGTTGGATTTTCACGTTCGAGAGGGGTCATCGACTGAATAATGGCTTCTATACCTTTGAAGGCATTTTCATCAATATCAATATCTTTAATGGCTTTGCCCATACCCGGTATCATACTCATCAGGTCCTTCACGTTACCCATCTTTTTGATCTGCCTGATCTGGTCGATAAAGTCGTTGAAGTTAAACTGATCCTTGGCCAGTTTCTTCTGAAGTTTACGGGCCGATTCCTCGTCGTATTGCTCCTGCGCCCGTTCAACCAACGAAACGATATCACCCATACCGAGGATTCGATCGGCCATACGTTCGGGGTAGAACATGTCGATGGCATCCATCTTTTCACCAATACCCACAAACTTGATTGGTTTGTTAACTATGGAGCGAATGGTCAGTGCGGCACCCCCACGGGTATCTCCATCCAGTTTGGTAAGAATAACGCCGTCGAAATCCAGTTTGTCGTTAAAAGCTTTGGCTGTATTTACAGCATCCTGCCCTGTCATGGCATCCACTACGAAAAGGGTTTCATGCGGGTTGATGGCTTTTTTGAGTGATGAAATTTCGTTCATCATCATCTCATCAATGGCCAGGCGACCGGCTGTATCAAAGATAACCACGTTGAATCCACGATCCTTGGCATGGGCAAGCGCGTTGCGGGCAATTTTTACTGCATCCTTGGTTTCGGGTTCCGCGTATACTTCAATGCCAATCTGGGCTCCCAGTACTTTCAGCTGGTCGATAGCAGCCGGACGGTATATATCGCAGGCAACCAGCAAGGGGTTTTTCCCCTTCTTGGTATGCAGGTAATTAGCAAGCTTTGCCGAAAAGGTAGTTTTACCGCTACCCTGCAAACCCGACATTAAAATAACGGCGGGACTGCCTTTCAGGTTGATTTCCACTTTCTCGCCACCCATAAGCAGGGCCAGCTCATCGTGGACAATCTTAACCATAAGCTGACTTGGGGAAACCGAAGTCAATACATTCTGACCCAGCGCCTTGGTTTTAACCGTATCGGTAAATTCCTTGGCCACTTTATAGCTCACGTCGGCATCGAGTAATGCTTTGCGGACATCTTTCAGTGTTTCGGCTACGTTGATTTCGGTAATATAGCCGTGGCCTTTCAGCAGTTTAAACGCTCTGTCGAGCCTGTCGCTTAGACTTTCAAACATTGTATTCCAGTATTTTCGGAGGTTGATTTGGTTACCTGCCAGTAAGCAGGGGGCAAAGGTAGTAATTTTTAGGCAATGAGATTACCGCCTGCCAGGGGAGAGTTTAAGTCAAAAGATTTATTCAGGGATATTGCTGACACACATTAAAAAGTTACTAAACGAATGAAAACGAAAATAGGTTTCGGATAGAAT
>CAIPFN010000254.1 GCA_903864265.1 uncultured Bacteroidales bacterium
CGACTGCTCATTGCTAAAGAACATGACAACCATAAACTGATGTTAAAATTATCGGCCTTTTATGAGGAACTCCTGAAAGGAAAAGAAAAGAGTTAATTCAAAATAAAAATTACAAATCCGGGGTTGTAAAACTTTGATTAGTGAATAAATGAAATTCTTTTACACCATAAACAAAAAGTGAATAGGCATATAAAGCAAGGTGAATATCCACTAAGCTTATTGAAATTCTACATGAATTGAAAACACCCTTTCAATCAGAAGGCATACTCATCCAACATTAAAAGCTTAACTTCACCGAATCTCACATTACAAGTAACCCTCATTCCACAACAACCCGATACACATTTAAAAATATACTCTGACCCCTCGTTCAAACGTAACAACCCCTTGCCTCTCATGAAAATATTTGTTCTGCTTTCGCGTGTACCCTACCCTATCGAGAAAGGCGATAAGCTAAGAGCATTTCATCAGATCCGCTGCCTGTCGAAAAATAACGACATAGTGTTATGTGCCCTCAGCGATTCGCCGGTTCACCCGGATGCGATAAAAATACTGAGTGAATTTTGTTCCGAAGTTCATATCATCCCCATCCGAAAAGCAGGAATGGTATTTAATGTCATGAAAGCATTCCTGAACGGCATGCCTATGCAGGTGGGCTACTTCTACCGCAGCAGTGCACGAAAAAAAATTGAAAGCCTGATTAAAAATTGTAATCCCGATCATGTTTTCTGCCAGCTCATCAGGGTTTCGGAATACGTGAAGCAGGTAAATGTCCCTAAAACCCTGGATTACCAGGATATTTTCTCCATGGGCGTCAAACGAAGGGCTGAAACAACATCCTCCCTGATGAGCCTGTTTTTTAAAATGGAATACAAGAGATTAGAACACTACGAACACGATATTTTCGGAAGTTTTGACCATAAAACCATAATTTCACTCCCCGATCGTGATCTGTTACCTCATCCCTCACGGTCAGAGGTTGTGATCATTCCAAATGGAGTTGATCATGACTATTTTAGTCCCAGGCTAAAACAAAAGACATATGACATCGTGTTTACCGGCAATATGGGATACCCTCCCAATATTGATGCGGCACGTTTTATTGCCGAAGATATCTTTCCCCTGGTTTTAAAGCAGGTGCCGGGGGCAACCCTGCTCATCGCCGGCGCCACTCCCCATGCCAGGGTGCAGGCATTACAATCGCGTCAGATTACCGTTACCGGATGGCTGCCCGATATTCGCGACAGCTATGCCTCGAGCCGGATATTTATAGCCCCAATGCGCATCGGTACCGGGCTCCAGAATAAACTCCTCGAAGCCATGGCTATGAAAATACCCTGCATCACATCGGCACTGGCCAACCAGGCACTGGGAGCTGCAGAGAACACGGAAATACTCCTGGGCAGCAATGCCCGGGAATACGCGGATCATATTATCCGGCTGCTGCAGGATGAATCCTACGCCCGCACCCTGGCCGAAAAAGGGCATGCTTTTGTAAAAAGAGTATTTAGCTGGGAGCAATCCACCGAAGCAATGGAAAAGCTCTTCCGGGGTGAATAAGGGTAAAATCTTAAAACGATGATAAGTAACCCGGCTTAGCCTCACCATCAACCTATTAAATAACAAACAATAAACATTAATAAAATTATGGCTGACGACAAAAAAATAATATTCTCCATGGTTGGAGTGGGGAAAATCCATCCGCCCAGTAAACAGGTGCTCAAAGACATCTACCTTTCCTTTTATTATGGTGCAAAAATCGGTATCATCGGTCTGAACGGATCAGGAAAGTCGACACTGCTGCGCATCATAGCCGGGCTCGATAAGTCCTTTATAGGCGACGTAGTATTCTCCCCGGGTTATTCCGTTGGCATGCTCGAACAGGAACCTCACCTCGATGAAAATAAAACCGTTAAAGAAATCGTCGAAGAAGGCGTTCAGGATGTGGTGAATATCCTTAAGGAATATGAAGAGGTGAATAACAGGTTTATGGAGCCTATGAGCGACGATGAGATGAATAAACTTATCGAACGCCAGGGCCAGCTTACTGACCTGATTGAGCAACACGATGCCTGGGAACTGGATACCAAACTGGAACGGGCTATGGATGCCCTGCGTTGCCCTGAGGGAGATACCTCTGTGAAAGTACTTTCCGGAGGCGAGCGCCGCAGGGTGGCTTTGTGCCGCCTTCTGCTGCAGCAACCGGATATACTGTTGCTCGACGAACCTACCAACCACCTGGACGCCGAATCCATCGAATGGCTCGAACATTACCTGCAACAATATAAAGGAACCGTAATTGCCGTAACCCACGACCGTTACTTCCTCGATAATGTCGCCGGCTGGATTCTCGAACTCGACCGGGGCGAAGGCATCCCCTGGAAAGGCAACTACACCGAATGGCTCGAACAGAAAACCAAACGGATGGAACAGGAAGAAAAAACCGAAAGCAAACGCCGCAAAACCCTCGAAAATGAACTTGAATGGGTGCGCATGGCCCCAAAAGCACGTCAGTCGAAAGGAAAAGCCCGTTTGAACTCCTATGAGAAAATGCTGAACGAGGATGTGAAACAGAAAGAAGACCGCCTCGAAATTTATATCCCCAACGGTCCGCGACTGGGGAACCAGGTTATCGAAGTGAAAGGCGTAAGCAAAGCCTTTGGCGACAAAGTGTTATTCGACGACCTTAACTTTATGCTTCCTCCCGGTGGAATTGTAGGCATTATCGGCCCCAACGGAGCCGGGAAAACCACCCTCTTCCGGCTGATCATGGGTATCGACAGCCCGGATAAAGGTGAATTTATTGTTGGCGAAACCGTCAAGGTCGGATACATCGACCAGGCCCACGCCAATATTGATCCGGAAAAATCGGTATGGGAAGTCATATCCGAAGGCAACGAAACCATCGCATTGGGAGGTAAACTTATAAACTCAAGGGCATACGTTTCACGCTTCAACTTCGGTGGTGCCGACCAGGGTAAAAAAGCAGGTGTGCTCTCGGGCGGAGAACGAAACCGTCTGCACCTGGCACTCACCCTCAAGTCGGAAGCAAACGTACTTTTACTCGATGAGCCTACCAACGATATTGACGTAAATACCTTACGCGCACTGGAAGAAGGACTTGAGAACTTCGCCGGTTGTGCGGTGGTAATTTCCCACGACCGTTGGTTCCTCGACCGGGTAGCCACCCATATACTGGCTTTTGAAGGCGATTCGCAGGTTTACTTTTTCGAAGGCGGATACACCGATTACGAGGAAAACAAACGCAAACGACTGGGAGATGAAGGACCGAAACGAATTAAATTCAGGAAGTTTATTGCCTGACAAACGGAACCCGTGTCTGCACACCCGCAGGGAAATGCTGTGTCTGTACACCCGCAGGGGATGTTGACCCTGATACCTGGCAAAAACGCCATCCCCTGCGGGGTGTCTGACACAGCTAAGTATCCCGTGTCTGTGCACCCGCAGGGGATGTTGACCCTGATACCTGGCAAAAACTCCATCCCCTGCGGGGTGTCTGACACAGCTAAGTATCCCGTGTCTGCACACCCGCGGGGAAATACTGTGTCTGTACACCCGCAGGGGATGTTGACCCTGATACCTGGCAAAAACGCCATCCCCTGCGGGGTGTCTGACAC
>CAIPFN010000255.1 GCA_903864265.1 uncultured Bacteroidales bacterium
CCGACTCCTTTTTCGCTGATGCTCATTTTTTTTTGAAAAAAACGGCTTCTTTCCTCTGATCTATAAAAAAAGCAAGCGGATAAAGTAAAGCAGACCTTTCCGATTGAGAATGCAGAATCATTAACAGTTATTAAACTATTAGTTCAGCTTTACCATAACAGATTTCAGAGTGAATTTCCGGCTTTTTGGTCCTGTTTTATGGATAAAAAAATAAAAATGCAACAGCTTCTCTTTAGCGATCAGGGTTATTAAATAAAAACAAGAGGGCACTAAAAAAAACGCCGGGATAGTTCCCGGCGCCGTATATTGTTTATGCCTGATTATAAATCCACTACGGTAGTCCAGCCGAACTTATCCTCGGCATCGCCATACTGAATATCGATAAGGCGATGATACAGCTGCGATGATTTTTCACCGGCTTTGCCATCGAGGCAATAGTTCCATTCGGTTCCGTTTTCCACATCGGCAATGCGCCGTATGGGTGAAATGACGGCTGCTGTTCCGCAGGCACCCACTTCGTCGAATTCCGAAAGTTCTTCGATAGCGATTTTCCGTCTTTCAACCTTCAAACCCATGTCCTCGGCCAGGGTCATCAGGCTCTTGTTGGTGATGGATGGCAGAATGGATTCGGAGAGAGGGGTAATATAGGAATTGCCTTTAATGGCGAAGAAATTGGCGGGACCTGCTTCGTCAATATATTTTTTCTCGTTGGCATCCAGGAACAATACCGATGCAAATCCTTCGTGATGGGCTATTTCGCCGATTTTAAGGCTGGCCGCGTAGTTGCCGCCTACCTTGTACTTACCGGTTCCCTTGGGAGCGGCACGGTCGTATTCGCGCGAAACCATGATGCTTACCGGGTTGAACCCTTCCTTAAAATATGGACCTACAGGTGAAACAAATACCAGGAAAAGATATTCATCCGCCGGCTTCACTCCTACCCTGGCGCCCGAGCCAAAAAGCAGGGGGCGAATATATAAAGAAGCTCCCGTTCCGTAAGGCGGAATATAATCCTTGTTGAGACGTACCGCGTTAAAGACCGCCTCTTTAAAAAGTTCGGAGGGAGGAACAGCCATCATAATTCCATTGGCCGAATCCTGCATACGTTTTGCATTTTCTTCCCATCGGAATAATCTCACTTTTCCATCCTTGCCCATATAGGCTTTCAGACCTTCAAAAGCCTGCTGACCGTAATGAAGACCGGTGGCGGCCATATGCACCGAAACAAATTCGGAACTGCTGATCTCCAGTTTGCCCCATTCGCCTTCGCGGAAGTAGGAACGTACATTATAATCTGTTTTCTGGTACCCGAAAGGCAGGCTTCCCCATTCAATGTGATCCATATATTTTGATTTGTAAGTTAATATACAGTTTATCAATTAATTAAAAAATACACTTCATGGCTTTTAAGTGTTTTACTTAACCCTGCGAAGGTAGAAAATAATCGTGCATCTCTGTAAATGTTGGAAAAATATTCTTTTGACCTATCCTCTCAGGAAATAAGGTTTATACCTGAAAATGCGTTCAGAGTTTGCAGGTTCGAAGCTGATTAAAATCATTGTTGTCTGATAAATATTTATGTCGTCCCATACGGGACTTTAACTTGATCTTATTCTCATTTCTACCAATAGCTGTTTGCTATCGCAAACAATCTAACGGGACAATACCCAATGGATTGAATTTTCAAAATATTTAATGCCTCACATTGCATCCTGATTGAAACGCGTAAAACATATGGTAGCAATCCGGATTTGGTTCAAAATCTTTCAATACACATAAAATGCTTGTCCGCATAAGCCCCCAAAGCCTGCCCTAATCCACTGGGAGGGGTTTGAGGGTCACTCGTAAACAATTTCAAAAAACTCACCCTGCCCCCTTTACCTCATCCGCCCTGCGGGCACCTTCTCCTGAAGGGAAGCGATATTTTTTCTTTTTATAAAGAGAAGGGGACGAAATTATTCACAGTCAAACCACAACAGGATAAATTGGAATGCGTCAACTTTTTTCAGGACGAAACATCGTATAAAATTTCAAAAAAACTCACCCCCTGCCCCTCTCTTTGAAGGAAAGAGAGGGGGTGATAATTACATAAAGTTACCCTTGGCCGCACTATATAATCCTAATTTGCAAACGATGAAGTTTGAAGATTTCATAATCCATATATTGAGCCGACGAGTA
>CAIPFN010000256.1 GCA_903864265.1 uncultured Bacteroidales bacterium
AAGCTCGATGTGGCCAAAGACGCGCTTACTTCAATCGATCTCACCGGCAGGAATGCCTATGACGGGATACTGATGGATATCAATCTTGGTCCCGGAATGGACGGTGGAGAAGCCATTGAGAAGATCAGGCAGAAACCCGAATACACCGTCATACCGATCATTGCGGTTACAGGTTATACCCTTCAGCAGGAAAAAGAAGCCATCCTGGCAAAAGGGGCAAACTATTACCTGGCTAAGCCATTCAATAAAAAGCAACTTACCGGCTTACTCCTGGAGGCCCTGGGAGTCCCGGTTAACGGATAAGCATAACCTGGCCCTTATTGGAGATCCTGTCCTTTCGGCTGTTCGTCTCATAATAGATCATCCAGTTATAGACTTCCGGCGGGCATGGTTTTCCCTTGAATGTACCGTCCCAGCCTTCGTCAATTTTGTTTGATTCATAGATGACCTGTCCCCAGCGGTCGAAGATCTGGATCTGGAACCTCGTTATGTTTTCGACCGGAAGACCCAGTATTTTGAAACTGTCGTTCATCCCGTCGTTATTAGGAGTGAAAGCATTGGGAATGATCTGGTGCACAAATACCGTGACGGTATCATAAAACTCATCGCCTGCGCAGATCCTTGCGTATGCGACATAGGTTGTAGTTTCCATGGGCGACACGATAAGTGTCTGATCTTCCGATATTTCTTCTCCACCCTGATACCAGCGGTAAATGAGCTTGTTTCCCGGTGTAAGAGGTTTCAGATCATAAGGGATCTGTGCGATCTGGAAACTATCGGCAGTCGCAGGAGTATATTTCCAGGCCTGTTTGTAGGCCGTCCAGGAAGAGGCGTTATGGCCTGGTACGGGGAAGCCGATATACCCGTTCCCATTCTGAACACCCAGGGTTGCGTTATTATTAAGCCAGCTGCAAAATGGCTTTTTCATGATGTGATTTTCAACCGTATTGCTGCCCTCATAAAGAACAATCTGGAAAGTAGCCAGGGAGTCCATGCAGTTATACATCGGACAATCGCACCACATCACAGTGAGGTTGCGTGAGGGCGCTTTCCCCAATGTCTGGTAGAAGATATAAGGGCTGCCGGCAGGGATTGGAATCAGGTCGCAGAAAGGGCCGAGGATGCAATTCTTGGGATTGTAATCTGCGCTGCTTGGCACTCCGAATGGCTGCCGGGTTCCTTTTGCGTTCGGGTTCGGGCTGAAACTGACCCAGCCGTTGGCCCCGATGTAAAACTGGGTGTATTTGTTGCCAAAAAAGGTAAACTCAAAACCAATCGGGAACGGCCCTTCCACTCCGTCATCCGTAGTGTTTATGCCGATACCGACCATTCCGTAGTTTGCAGTGAGGGTGACAGGTACCCCGGGGTTGATAGTGTCGTCGACTCCTGCACTGAGCTGGGAAAAACTCAGGAGTGGAAAAAAAAGCAAAATAAATATTAATTTCAATTTCCCCATTTGGGCAGAGTGATTGAGATTAAGACAGATGCAGGATGCAAGTTGTTGGATGCAAAGATCAACAATTTGCCGGAAAATTTATACATTTGTAATTCAATCATAATTCATAACGGTTCCAGTGTTAAATAAATTTTAAATATGATGGTACCGGGTGCGTTTTTTCCTTAAAAAAGCGTATGATTGCGCCCGGGTGCCTCAGGTGATTAAAAATAAATCCCAAAATATTAACACATGAAAAAAGATACTGCACTTTTTAACATCATTAAAAAGGAGCTTCACCGCCAGAGCAGCGGGCTCGAACTGATCGCATCCGAGAATTTCGTAAGTGACCAGGTGCTGAAGGCAATGGGCTCATGTCTTACCAACAAATA
>CAIPFN010000257.1 GCA_903864265.1 uncultured Bacteroidales bacterium
CATATTGGAACGTCCCTGGAAATAGAGTTCCATCTGTTTTTTCTGGTTCTTATAATCGGTAGTGGCAGGCGCTTCTTTCATTTCATCAAGGATGAATACATACACTCCCTGTTCGCCCTGAACCGGTCCGGTTACCTGTCCTTTTTTGGCCGCAAAGATCTGGCCGGTAAGTTTTAATTCGTGACCGTAGTTAGGAATATTGGCGCTGGCAAATGAAACGTTAACTGTATCAATCCTGATTTTAGGGAACTCCTGGATCAGGGCATTCACATCTTTCAGTCTGGCAAACTGGTTGTTCACTTTTTTGATCAGGAATTCGGCTTTCTTTTCACGTATCACAAGGGGTTTGATAGGGTCCTTCAGCACTTCAAGGGGAACAATGCCTTTTTCCACCTTGTTTTTCAGGGCGGCAACCACATAAGTTCCTTCAATATCAAACACATTTGAGATAGCGCCCTTTTCGGTTTCTTCGTTAAACGACCAGCGAACTACTTCGCGGGCTGTTTTCAGACCGGGAATGGTATTATCGCTTTCGGAGAGGCGGTCGGATTTGCGCATGTTCAGGTTTTTGGCGGCCTTCTCAAATTTCTCGAGGGTATTGTTGGTAGCAGCAAAATTGCTGGCCTCGTTATAAAGCGCTTCAATGGTCTTGGCACCCGGTTCCATACCGAAATCAACACTGGCCACCTTAATCTTGGTGGATGGATCTTTTTTGCCTACAACTTTAATGATATGGTATCCAAACTGGGTTTCCACTTTTTTGATATCCCCAACAGCGCCTTTTAATACAGCATCGTTTACTTCAGGTACCATGGATCCGTCAGCAAACCAACCCATGTCGCCTTGTTTGGCTTTTGCAGCTTCATCATCGCTGAGGGAACCGGCAATAGCCTCGTAGGCAGCTGGATTTTTCTTTACCACGGTTAAGATACTATCGGCTAATTTCCCGGCAGCTTCGCGGGTGCGGGTAGCTGTTTTGATAGGGGTGCCGGCATAGGAGATCAGGATGTGGCTGGCCCGGAGGGAATCGGGTTTTGACTGGCGGTCGACCACTTTGAAGATGCGGTACATCTGCTTATCTTCAACAGGCTGTAATACCTGGCCCACAGGGGCATTGAAGAGCATGGAATCGATGTTGGGGGAAAAACTGCCGCGTTTATGCCAGGTACTGTCGTAGCGGTTATCGGAGGTTGAATTCACAAAACCGGCAACATCGGTAGCCACTGCAAATTCATTGTAGGCTTTCTGGATATTGGTTTTCAGCAGGCTTATGTCTTCCTGCGACATCTTCGGCTCGAAGAGTACATATTCCAGGTCCCGTACGGGTTTATCCTGTTGGAATTTGTATTTATTCTCGTTGTAATATTTTTCGAAATCGGCATCCGTCACTTTTACAAGGCTGTCAGGAACCGTTTGGTAATTCATACCGGCTATACGAACCACTGCCATGGCATTCGACTCTTCATAATTGCGTTTTGCAAAAGCCGTAGGCACATAAAATGATTTGATAATCAAGCTGTTGTATTTTGTTGACTGCCTGTCGGTTTTGATATATTTTTCCATCTGGAGGTAGCGCTGTTTCATTTCAGGCTTTACTCTTTCGGTATTATCAAGGTTTTGCAGGAAATCGCTTACGGCTTTAGGGTCGAACTTGCCGGTTTTGGGATCCGAGAAGCTCTTTACTATCACCTGGTGAGGGTTTTTGCCCCTGATTAGGTCATCGAGTTCTTCCACTGAAACCGAGATACCAAGCTTTTCATATTGCCGGTTCATCACAATTTCATTTACCACCTGCTGCCAGGTTTGCTGACGCACCTGGTAACTTTCTTCGGAAGTCAGGTTTTCCTTACCACTGTTTGCTTTCTGTAATTCGCTGTTTTCATCAACTCTCTTGTTGAATTCCGTGATTGCGACTTTCTCCCCTGCAATAGTTCCGATTGTATTGGATTGTTTTCCTTTCTTGCGTTGAAAATCGCTAAGCACAAAAAGAAGAAGTGCAATCCCAATAATAGCTACCAGTAACCAGTAATGTTTTCGTATTTCGCCAATAATTGCCATTTGTATTTTATTTAATAGTTTTCGTAAAAAGAGGTGCAAATTTACAATAATTCCCCACTTGGAAAAATTAATTTTTGATTCTTCTGGCCTGATGGCGAAAATGAAAGCCTTTAAAAATGAAACTCTTACCTGTAACTCAACCGGGGCCGGCTATTGGCGCTAAAACCCGGAGTAAAATATGCCTGCAAAGCCTTTTGATTATGCATCCATTTTTAGCTGTACCTTATCGATCCTGCTGCCGCTCGCTTCCAGGATTGTGAATGTAAAGCGTTCAATAACAATCTTTTCGCGTATTTCGGGTATACTCTGATGATGATTGAGGATAAGTCCGGCCAGGGTCTCATATTCGTCCGAAGCAGGCAGATTCAGCCCATATTCCTGGTTGAGGTAATCGATTTCGAGCCGACCGGCCAATATAAATTCGGAATCGCTGTTTTGTTTCACAAGGAGTTCGTCCAGGTCAAATTCATCCTGTATTTCCCCGAATATTTCTTCAATAAGGTCCTCCACCGTCACCATTCCGGCTGTTCCGCCAAACTCATCCACCACCACGGCCACGCTTTTACGCTGGCTGATCATCATATTCAGTGCATTGCTGGCGGCTATGGTTTCGGGAACAATAATTACCGGCCTGACCACAGATATAACATCACCCGGCTTGCCAAAAAGGTCGTACAAATGCACATAGCCGGTAAGGTTATCAATACTTTGCTTATAGACCAGGATTTTCGAGTGTTGCGAATCGGTGAATAAACCATGCAGCTCCTCTATGGAAATGCTATCTTCAACCGCAATAATTTCGTTACGGGGCACCATGCATTCCCTCACCTTGGTGGTGTGGAATTCCCTCACATTTTGTATCATCTGCATTTCGGAGGCTTCGTCCACCTGGGCGGCGGCAGGATTGTAAAAATCGCGGATATATTCGTCAAAATCAATTGCCGTAAACTGGTAGCGCACTTTTCCGCTTTTCATCCCGAAAATATACCGGAGTATCAGCTCGGACAGGCCCAGGAAAAAGTACATAAAAGGGTAAAGTACCAGGTATATCAGGTATACCGGGACAGCAAAAACCGTGAGCAGGCCATTAGGGTTGAGTCTGAAGACAATTTTAGGTAAAAATTCGGCAGCGATCAGTATGAGCAGGGTTGAAAAAATGGTTTGAAACACCAGGATAAACCCATCGGAAGCAATAGGCACGGGCAGGAAATTCCGGAGGACCGGCTCCAATATGGCTGCAGAAGCAATACTGTAAATTACCAGCGCCACATTATTGCCTACCAGCATGGCACCTATAAAACGCGAAGGGTGATGAATAAAACCGGATATGAGCCGGGCCGAAATCAGGCCCTTGCCTTTTTCGAGTTCAATCCTCAGCTTATTAGAACTTACAAAGGCGATCTCCATTCCCGAGAAAAAGGCGGAAGAGGCAAGTGTTAAGGCTATAATCACATAATTGTTCATCGTATTTCAGCAAGACTGTGCCCCGGCTCTATGCATTAAATATAGTACAGATACCCTGTACCCTTGCCTTTTTACGTCATTGGCAGTTGCGGTGTATGAAACTCACGAAGCCGGATATCAAAGATAAGGCGCCTTTTTGTACTATTTGTTTTCGTCGACGTAAATAGTGCCGGAAACATCACGGATGGACCAGTTATCGAACAACTCGTCCGATTCCATTCCTTTTCCGAGGATGATTTTATCCGGCTGCGTTATTTTAACGAATTCATTGGTTGATACCTTTCGCGTGTTGCGGTCGTAAAGAAGGCTTTCGGTATTGAGCTGCTCGTGTTTCTGGAAATTCCGTATCACTACATTGCCCCGCGCCTGCATGGTACGCCTGCCATCCCAGCTGATGCCGTAATTGGCGGTAAGCTCTGTTTTGGGCTGCATAAGCGAATCAAAGAAGACTATTTTGAGTCCGTTCGGAAATTCAGTATAGGCATCGTGAGCCTGAAACGTGATCATCTTAGGAGCTGTCAGTTCCAGGGTTGGCTTGCCCATTTCACTTTGCTTCACATGCACATTTAAAATTGTCACATCGGGAATGGAATCTTTCTTCGATAGTTTGATTACAGCCGTCATGTCGTTTTCACACGAAAAAAGCATTGTTGCCGCAAGGAGGACAACAATGCTGAATATAGTTCTGTATCGAAATACCGCAGATACTTTCCTGCTCATAATAAAATGCACATCTATTTTATTTTGTGACACCGGCCGCCGGAAAATCGATTGAAAACTTCTCCTTTCGACGGTCCTGCCCCCTGGTTGGGATGATACTGTAAAAACGCTTAGTTGAACCTTCGTTTCAGGAACCATCTTTCCTGTAAAGAGGAGCCGATGGTAAACCTCACGTATTTTTCCTTGATAAGCCCGTTGTTGGTTGTACCCTGTGTACCCATCTCAACCGCGATATTGATGGTTGATTTCGATTTTTTCATGGGTAAGCCTACACCGAAACTCAGTCCGAAATCGTTGATACGGGTATTCTGTATCTCGAGGTAACTCTGCTCGAACCTGAAACCGGCCCGGTAATTTATCCTTTCGTAATACTTGCCGATATCCACTGGCGAGGGCCTGAATTGTCCGCCCAGCGAAACCCGCAGGTTGTCCTTCAAACCGGGATTATCGCCCAGGTAGCGGAATTCACTCCATTTCTGATAGTTAACATCGGCGGTGGCAAACCAGCGGTTGGCGCTTCCAAGCATGAAGCCGGCTCCAAAAGCGGTGGGCAAGGTTACCTGGCTGCTGCTGCCTTTAAAGTAACTGATGGTATCTTTTACCTGTTCAAGGTTGGAGGAATAGTTATACGCATAGGTGTAGGACAACAATTCGGCCTGACCGTCAACATCCTGTTTGGGATTATACGTAAGTCCAACCTGCATGAACCGGCCTTCTTTCAGATTTTTCCGGTAAATAAGTCCTATATCGAAATTCAGCTTGCTCAGCCTGGCTGAACTTTTAACCATGGTATTGGCATAGGTTCCCGAATCGGGGAATGTTACGGCTCTTTGCTTCACTATATTTCCAAAGAGGTATGACATGTTGATGCCCACCGAAAGATTTTTAACCGGTGAAAAGGCGCTGCCGATATAAGCCTTGTTCAGGCCACCGCTACCTTTATATACGCTGACAGTTTTCCCTACATCAGGAATGACCTGGTTTCCCTGCATTTCATAGCCCACATTTGAATAGGGCAAAACCCCCAGGCTGGCTCTCCACCATTTGGTGACCGGAAATCCGAAATACAGGTTCGATATGGTACCGGAGCGGGTTTTCTGCGACTGATCCGTGGTTTGAAGCGTGGCCGTGCGCAGATTAAAAGCCGCATCGAAAACAAAACTGTTTGTGTCGAAGGCCATGTAGGAGGCCGGATTGGCCGGGTTAATAAAATAGGGACTCCTGAAGGCTGTGGAAGCGCCTCCTATCGCCATATTCATCTGGCTGCTGACACCATATAAATTACCAATCCCAAAAATTGAATACGGGGAAGAAATACTAACCTGTGATGTAGCAACTAAGGAAGGCAAAAGCAACGCTGCAGCCAGTATCAGTTTACGAATAACTTTAATGTGTTTCAATGTTGAAATTGAGTATTAGGTTTAAGCCCTCAAGTACCAGATTGGGGGCTGCAAAGGTCTTAATTTTTAATCTTTTATCAAAATAATTATGATCACCGCCGGTGAGTATTATTTTGAGGCCGGGATATACGGACTGGTAATTCTGTATAATCCCTTCCATTTCGGCAACCGCTCCATTCAGTACTCCCGAATGAATACAGGTAGCTGTATCGTCACCAATCAGCTGAGCATCATCGTAATAATCGAGTAACGGCAATCGGCCGGTAAAAGTGTGCAAAGCTTTGTATCGCAGGGATATTCCCGGGGAAATGCCCCCCCCGAGGTACTCCCCGGCTTCGGTAATTAAATCGTAGGTAATAGCCGTACCGGCATCAATAACCAGTATGTTGCAGGCCGGCATGAGTTGACGTGCACCAACCACTCCTGCCAGGCGGTCCTTGCCCAGGGTTTCGGGTGTGGCATATTTATTTACAACGGGCACGGAGGTATGATGACTAAAAAAAACCGTGTTGAAATGTTCGCTCAGGTAGGTATCAATTTCGGGAGGATAAGCTTTCACTGTTGAGAGAATAGCCTTTTCGACGGATGCGTTTGCCTCGCAAAACTGAATAAGATGTTCAGTATGAATTCCGGCAAAACTGCTGAATGCCGTCATCTCCCTGCCCTGAAACAGGGCAAGCTTGGTGAGGGTATTCCCGGTATCAATGATCAAATTCATGCTTCTTCGGTTTCTGGAAAGCAGGGCAGGCCTGTACGGGACAAATTTAGAAAATCATTAAGCTCTTTTTACCAGACCCGGGTTTATACCTTTGCATTTGTGAATTTTTAACATGACGCCAGCATTCCATCAATGGCATTTTTTTCTCACTTTTGTTGTCCTTATAATCCTTCCTTATAAATCACTGATTAACGAAAACTTTTTATGAAACGAAATATTGTCCTCACCTTGATAGCCACCCTTTTTAGCCTGTGCATATCGGCCCAGCAAACCGTAAAAATTTACAATCCCGAAGCAGATGCAAAAGCAGAAGTAGCTGCTGCCGTGGTAAAAGCCGCTGCCGAAGGCAAACATGTATTCCTGCAAATAGGCGGCAACTGGTGCCCCTGGTGTTTAAGATTTCATAAAATGATAGCAGAAGATGCCAAACTCGACAGCCTTGTGCATGCCAATTATGTGGTAGTGGAAGTAAATTACAGCAAGGAAAACGATAACCATGAGTTTCTTGCCACACTTGGCAATCCCCAGCGGTTCGGCTTCCCGGTATTTGTGATCCTCGATGCCCAGGGCCATGTGCTGCATACCCAGGACAGCGGCTACCTCGAACAGGATAAAGGCTACAACCGTGAAAAAGTGGACCGCCTCTTCCTGATGTGGTCAACCCTGACCATGAAACAAGCTGCCGAAAAATACGGGAAATAGAACGGATGAAGTATGTCGCCCACTTCCGGTGACTTCTCACCTACAACTCACCTCTCCCCAATCCCTGCTCACCTCTCACTCCCAATATCACTCCGGATCACTTTTCACTTTTCACTTTCCACTTTCCACTTTCCACTTTCCACTTTTCACTTTTCACTTTTCACTTTCCACTTTCCACTTTTCACTTTTCACTTTTCACTTTTCACTTTTCACTTTTCACTTTTCACTTTTCACAACTCACCTCTCCTCCGGCAGCAACACACTAAGTTCGTACCTTTGCCGTTTGTAACGGAAATCGAATTCATTTATCTACCTGCAATATCTTATGGAAAACAACCGCCGCCCCTATATATATCTGCCCATTGCTTTTGCCCTGGTGCTGGTAATCGGAATTCTGACCGGGTACTTCATGATGCGAAGCTCCTTTATGCAGAATCATACCTTGCTGAGAGGAATGCAGGGGAAAAGTACCCTGAGCGAACTGATCAGGTTTATTGATCAGAATTACGTGGACAGTGTCGATACAAAAAAGTTGAACGACGAGGCAATTACCGGTATGTTGCTAAGCCTTGATCCTCACTCGGTGTATATTCCTGCATCAGAATTTGCCGATGCCAACGACCCCCTGATGGGCAATTTCGAAGGCATAGGCGTGCAATTCAAGATTGAACGCGATACGGTGATGGTGATAAACACCATTCCGGGAGGACCTTCAGAAAAGGTAGGCTTACTGGCCGGTGACCGCATTGTAAGGGTTGACGGGAAAAATATTGCCGGCATTAAAATCGTGAACGAAAAAGTAATGAAATTACTCAAGGGACCTAAGGACACAAAGGTGACGGTGAGCATTTTCAGGAGAGGTTTGAGGAAAATGAACGATTTCACCATCACCCGGGGAGTGATTCCGACCTGGAGTATTGACATTTCGTACGCAGTAAATGTCGAGGTGGGGTACGTGAAACTCAGCAAATTCAGCGCTACCACCGGCGACGAATTGCATAATGCCCTGGTTGACTTAAAAGGGAAAGGTGTGCGTAAGCTGATTCTCGATCTGCGCGGTAATTCGGGCGGTTACCTCCAGGAAGCCATTGCCGTGGCTGACGAATTTTTACCCGATAATAAACTTATTGTTTATACCAAAGGTCTTCACCGCCCCAAGCAGATTGCGAAATCCACATCCGAAGGCGTTTGGGATAACCTTCCAATGGTTGTCCTGATTGATGAAGGATCGGCTTCGGCCAGCGAAATTGTAGCCGGCGCCATACAGGACAACGACCGTGGAACCATCATAGGCAGGCGTTCCTTTGGCAAAGGACTGGTACAGGAGCAAATCGGGCTGAGCGATGGTTCAGCTTTACGGCTTACCGTAGCACGCTATTACACCCCTACCGGGCGAAGCATACAGAAACCCTACACCAAGGGCGCCGAAGAGTATTATATGGAGTACTACCACCGCATGACGGATGGTGAACTCGATAATGCCGACAGCATCAAAATGAATGATTCCCTTAAATTTAAAACTGCCGGAGGCAAAACCGTTTACGGGGGCGGAGGCATCATGCCCGATATCTTTGTTCCGGTTGAGCGCAATACCGGTTTGAAATTTTATAACGAATCCATCACTAAAGGTATTCTATACCAGTTTGCCTTCGATTATACCGACCGCAACCGCGCCATGCTTGGTACCTTTAAGGATGCCACTCAGTTCGACAGGATGTTTAAGGTAACCGGCGGAATATACAGCGAGTACATCACTTATGCCGAAAAAAACGGCATTAAATACCCCGCCGCCGAAATCACCGCCTCACAGCAACGCATCAACGAACTGATGAAAAGCTATATAGCCCGTAACCTCTACGATTCCAAAGGATTCTATCCCATTTACCTCCCGACAGATAAAGCCTTTCAGAAGGCGGTAGAAACACTCGGGAAAAAATAGGGAAGGATTAAGTTTAGTTGGGTGATAGTAAACATCCGTTTATCACGGATTACAGGAAACGTATATCGGCCAGCCATTCGTAAACTGCTGACGGTTAAGAATACTTCGGGGTTTCCCATAACCCGGGGATAATTGAGAGGTCGAAAAAATCAGCCCGGCCATCGGTAAAGTCAAGCTTATGTACCCTTGGCGTTCCTTGTGAAAGCAGGAAAGTTATTCGATAACACTGTCAGCCAAATCATTAAGATTGCTGAATGTAACTGCGTGGTCTTGTGAAGCTTGCGTTTCTTTGATAAAAGATTCACTTACCGGCTTGATCCTTGCCCGGAATAATCCGCATCATGGACCGGGATGCACCTGAATCATGCCTGATAGCCCATGCAGAAGAGAATTACAGGCCACTCACCCGGTTCCGATCTGACCTGAACAACGGAGGTGTGTACGTGAACAAAACAAACGGGCTGGCATAGGTTTCGGATTGATCCCGGTTCTCATAAAAACTCAACCCGCTCATCCACAAACTGAAGTTTAACATTAAATGAAAAAAATACTGATTATTAACGGTCATCCGAATAAGGAGAGTTTCAATTCGGCATTAGCCGAAGCCTATAAAAAAGGAGCTTTCGCCTCAGGGGCTGAAGTGAAGGAAATTGTAATCCGCGACCTGCTTTTCAATCCAAATCTGCAGTTTGGGTACCATAAAAGAACCGAATTGGAGCCTGATCTGCTCGATTCCTGGGAAAAAATAAAATGGGCCGACCACCTGGTATGGGTTCATCCCGTATGGTGGGGCGGGCTTCCGGCTATAACCAAAGGCTTTATCGACCGGCTGTTTTTACCCGGTTTTACCTTTCAGTACCGCGAGCATTCGGTGTGGTGGGATAAACTGCTGAAAGGCAAAACCGCGCATATTATTTCAACGCTCGATCAACCCGGCTGGTATTACCGCTTTGCCTTTGTACGACCCAGCGTTAACCAGCTCAAAAAATCAACACTCGAATTTTGTGGCGTGAAACCCGTAAAAGTTACCCTGATAGGACCCATAAAAAACGCAACAGACAGTTTACGAATGGATTGGCTTAAAAAGATCGAAAAACTCGGTATTACGGATTAAGAGGTCCTATCATCGCCCGCCTTTAACTTTTCACTTTAACCTTTCTCCTTTAACCTTTCTCCCTGAACCCTCTCCTTGTCGCCCCCTCTCCTTGTCGCCCCTTCCACTTTAACCTTTCTCCTTTAACCTTTCTCCTTTAACCTTTCTCCCTGAACCCTCTCCTTGTCGCCCCCTCTCCTTGTCGCCCCTTCCACTTTAACCTTTAACCTTTCTCCTTTAACCTTTCTCCTTTAACCTTTCTCTCTGAACCCTCTCCTTGTCGCCCCTTCTCCTTGTCGCCCCTTCCACTTTAACCTTTAACCTTTCTCCTTTAACCTTAACCCTTCCTTACTCTTTAAATACCACCTTTTGAACCAGGCTTTGATTCCCAGCCTGCACTTTAATCAGGTAAATACCTTTAGCCAGCCCGGAGTCACTTATAAACTGCCCTGAAGGGCCTGGCTGCAGTTCACCAGCCAGCACTTTACTTCCCGAAAGCGTGTAAACACTGTATTGGGCTGTCTGTTTTAGGGTGGATTGTATGCGTAAGCCTTGCTGCGAAACGGATATAGTAAAAGGCTTGCCGCCACCGGCTGTTTCGGGAGTCGACGTATTAAGGTCGATATTAAACGTGCAGGTGAATAATCCCCTGCCGTGTGAAGCTGCCAGCACCGTATTATCCGACGCTCGCAATGTGAGCATATCAACCCGCACATTGGCCATACCGCTGGTTTGGGGCGTCCATACCACATTGGCATCCCCCAGGTTGCTGGTCGACCAAACGCCTAACTCCGTGGCGATAAGGGCCTGTTTGCTGTTTTGCGGATGGTAAATAGCCCAGCGTACCGGCATATCGGGCAGGTTGCCTTCCTTTTCGTCCCACGACTGACCGCCGTTGCAGGTCTGCCATATGGATGATACCCCATAATTACTGAAAGTTACCATCAGTGTGTCTTCGGAACCTCCTATGGCTATGCTCGAAATATTGGCAGTGGGGAATGAGGGACTTCCTATTTCGCTGGTTTCGGGAAAGCCATTGGCCTTTTTCACCCTAAAAAGCTGACCCGAAACGGAGCCTACAAATACAGTGGCCGAAACAGCCGTGCTGAAAGGCGATACTTTAACACTGGAGAAATAACTGCTGCATCCTGTATTGAGTGCCACCATATACCCCTCGGCATTCGCAGGAATATTATTAACCCTGAGTAATCGGTCGGTATTGCCTCCCCAGAAATCCACCGCATTGGCATACAGGGTATTAAATTCACTGCTGTAATCAGCCGGGTTAATAAAGACGCCGCTCTGGGCATCAATATAATTCACCATAGTACCGTTGCTGAACACATAATACCTGTTGTAATACACCGAGGTGAAATACACATCGGCATTATCCTGGTCCCAGAAGCAAAAAGCCCCGTCGCCACCCGAAATCATATTGTTGATGGACAGGGGTGCGCCCTGGTAAAGCAAACTTCCATTATCCTGCAAACCACCGATAAACTTATTCTGCCCGGCACCCGGATGCATGGCTCCCGAATAAAACTGCAGGGTATTGTAGTTCTTATTTTTCTGCTCAAAAACGGGTGGGTCGGCATTGCCATTCTGGGTGTAAAAAACGCCCCCGTCGCAGCCAAAGAGAATTTTGGATGAGGATCCCGGTTTATATACAATGGTATGCTGATCGGCATGTACATAATTGCTGCCACCGCCGTAATACATTTGTGCCCAATCCGTTAGATGATCCCAGTTGGCTCCGTTGTCGGAAGTGCGCCACAAATCAAGTCCCCCGGCGTACAGTACGTTAGGGTTGTTGGGATCAACACCCAGTGTCATGGCATGCCAGGCCAGGTTGGCCCAGGTATCATTTCCTTCGGGGGTGGTAACTTCATTCCAGGTGGTACCTTTATCATTTGAACGGAAAATAAACAGACCCCTGTAAATAGGTTGTGTACCAGGATCATGAATTCCGGCGGCAAAAGCGGCATACACCACATTGGCATCAGAAGCCGAAGTGGCCAGCACCACCCTTCCGGGTAAAGGCAGGTATCCCAGGGTAGGTAATAACAAGGCTACATCGCTGTAAACGGTCCAGGAACCTGCCGTGCCATTGTCCGAATTCAGCACAACGGCACCTCCATCCCCGTCGAGGTTAGGCATAGTACCCACATAAATCCTTCCGTCGGCACCCAGGGCTACATCACTCACACCATAAGGCACTGTTTTCCCGGGGATATTGGGTAACACCTGTTGCCAGGTGGCTCCCCCGTCAGCCGAACGGTAAAGGCCGTCGGTAGGCAGACTTTGCTGCACACCATGGTAATAACCTGACATAACGCCTGCATATAAAACACTGTTAGCACCTTCGGCGCGGACTGCCATTTTAGTTACATAAGCGAATGCGGATGTGGAAGGAAGCAGTGTCCAGTTTAGTCCCCCGTCAGTGGTTTTCCATATGCCTACTCCCCTGCCGCTTGACTCGCGGTAGGTGATCAGGGCGGTTTGAGCCTCCCCGGTACCAACATACATAATGAGGGGATTGGCCGGATCGTAAGTGATACTGCTGATAGCCAGATTATCCCACATATCATTCACAGGCTGCCATGAGCTGCCGGCAGCGGTAATATCATTGTTATACCATAATCCGCCTGTGACTCCGCCGGCCCAGACCTTATTGCTGCTGATCGGGTCCCACATGATGGCGCGTGTGCGGCCGCCCATTTCGGCATCGGTGCCGGTCCACTGAAGCTGGTACCCACCCGATTTGGTGCGCACCGACTGTAAACGGTCGAGTTCGTTATAAGCCGGAATAAGCCTCTCGGCGGTAACACGCTTTTCGGCCGGATCCATGGTCATGAAGTAATCCTGCAGCGATGCCAGGTCAGGCGAATCGGCCTTTTCTTCTTCACCTGCGCTTGCTGATCCCGGTTTTTCGAATGGCATAGCAGCCTCTTTGAGAAAACGCTCATAAGCGGTACGGGAACGGGTGATCCGCTTTGAATCCAGATGCCGCATTCCTAAACCGAATACAACAAGTAAACACATGAGTATTGCAGCAAAATTGATTTTAATGACTTTGAAAAGATAATTCATGCGTTATTATTTATGGTTAGGGTCACTCATGTGCCAGTATGGGGCTGGTTCCGACAGCCATCGGGATCACCATAAATAATTTCATTCCATCCTTGTGCCGGAATTTCCGGCATGGCTGGTTTCATTACCATGGATACGGGGCCAAAGTTAAATACAAATGCTATTCATAGTTAAAGAAAATCGATAGAAAATGCCAAACCAGTTTCAGCCGATGCAATTTTCGGTTACATCTCCCTATCACACTCTTAAACTGCTTATTGCCATCGCTGTTTCCATCTGCTATGGCGCGATTACGGCACAAAATGCTTTTCCTTTTTTATCCGGCCGGTGAAAACTGCTCCATATTCAGTCAGTCGGTTTCATGTTTAGCCTTTTGCATCCTTTTATCCCCTGCCGCCTGAGAATGTAATGCGGGCTTGCCGTTCGCCTATCAGTAAATATTTTACTTGCTTCGCAATAAATTATGTAATACATTTGTTATCTGTATAACCACTTAAAACCTATCGATATGGCAAAGTCAAAAGATAAAGAAAACAAAGAGGTTAAAAAGCCTGCTGTCAAATCATTAAAAGAAAAAAGACTCGAAAAAAAAGAGAAGAAGGCCGGTAAGGTATAATTCTCCCATATTGTAAAATCTTCATTACTACTTGCACCCGGGGCTAACCTCTCCCCGGTTTTTTTGTTTTTAGGAACCACCTTAAGGTACCCCAAAACCGATAATTTTGCTTCCTATGCGAATACGTCATTTTAACATAGCCGTTTTTATCCCCGAAGAGGCCTGCCCCAACCAATGCGTATTCTGCAACCAGCACCGCATTGCCGGGGCCGATTGCGCCCCTTCGGTGGAGGAAGTCATAGCGAAAGTGGAGGCCCACTTACTTACCATTCCCGAAGGCAGCGAAGTCGAAATCGGGTTCTTCGGCGGCAACTTTACGGGAATTCCCATCGAAGGCCAGAAAGCCTACCTGGAATCGGTTCAGCCCTACCTTGCCTCGGGCAGGGCAGCCGGCATTCGCATTTCAACACGCCCCGACTATATCAGTCAGGATATACTCACCCTGCTAAAACAATACCATGTAACCGCCATTGAACTGGGGGCTCAGTCGCTCGACGACGAGGTGCTGAAAATTACCGGTCGCGGGCATTCGGTGGCGCAGGTGCGGGATGCTTCGCGGCTGATAAAGGAGAACGGCTTTAACCTTGGCTTGCAGATGATGATCGGCTTGCCGGGAGATACGGCCGAAAAGTCGATTTTCACCGCAAGGGAAATTATCCGCCTGGGAGCCGACAGTACCCGCATTTACCCGACACTCGTCATTAAAAACACCGAACTGGCGCAGCTTTTCCTTGATGGGAAATATACTCCGCTTACCATGGAAGAGGCTGTTGAAAGCATATCCGAAATTGTTCCGCTTTTTGTTGCCGCAGGCGTGAAAATCCTGCGCATAGGGCTGCATCCGTCCGAAGGACTGCTCGACCGTACCAGCCTGGTAGCCGGGCCTTTCCATGTTTCGTTCGGCGAAATGGTTTTTTCGGAAATATGGAGGAAACAGATCGAAAACATGGTTTTCGGAAACGGGAAACGGAATCTGCTCACCCTCACGGTAGCCGCGGGCATGCGCACCGCAGCCATAGGTCACAAAGCCATGAACAAGGCCACGCTGCTCGAAAGTTTCAGGAAAGTTGTATTTGAGGAAAGTGCCGACCTAAAAGGATTTGAATACCATGCTCATACTGGCTGATTCCAAAATGCCGGAAGCCGCGAAGGCTAAATTGCAGGCCTATGGCGAAATAGTGGAATTTTCGACTGAAGGCATCACCTACCCGGCTATTTCGGGGCATCCGGATATATTCTTCTGCCCTACACCCTCGGGTTTAATCGTGGCACCCAATCTGCCGGAAAAATATTTCGCTCTTCTGAACCAAAACGGTATATCCTTTATCAAAGGCGCTTTGCCAGTTGGCCCAAAGTATCCTGATTCGGCCCGTTACAATACGCTCGTCACCGAAAGGTTTATTGTTCAAAATCCTCACATCAGCGAAACCTGCATCCACAATCTGAATCCCGACCTTGAAATGATCAAAGTCCGTCAGGGCTATGTCCGATGCAACCTGCTGGCCCTGCCAAACGGGTCGTTTCTTGCCTCCGACCGCGGCATCAAAAAATTGCTTCTTCAACGCGGGCTGAAAGTCCTTTTCGTAGACCCTTCGTGCGTGAGGCTCGATGGATTTGAGCATGGATTTTTTGGAGGAGCCTGTGGTTTGGTCGAAAACACCCTGTTTGTGTGCGGAGGTTTAAAACATGTACCCGAAAGAACGCTAATCGAAGCCTTTACCATGGCGGCCGGCGTTCAGCTTGTTGAGCTTTTCGACGGACCGGTGACGGATGTGGGGACTATCGTTTTACTGAAGACATAATCATGCCTGTACCAATAACAAGAAATCGGAAAATCAAGTTTGGATTTGTTACAAGGCCCGTTTGTAGTACCTTTGTTTTCGCGACATTTGTAGAATTCATCTTATAGTTCCTGCCTATATCACTTGAACAATTCATGCAAAATAACAGAACAATTCCAACATCCAAATCCATCTTAATGAAATCCCTACTGATCCTTTTCATCTTCTTGTCTGCCTCCGGCCTTTTTGCCCAGCCGAAAATGGCAGCCATTACCATCGACGACCTGCCGTTTGTCCGTATGGGATTATTCAGCAACAAGGAGCTGTCGCAAAAAACCGATAAACTACTCACGGCCCTCCAAACGCAAAATGCCCCTGCTACAGGATTTGTAAATATGTCGAAAGTGTACAATGCAGGGGAATTGGACTCCGCGCGTTATAACCTGCTGCGCCAATGGCCCGGGAAAGGCTTCGACCTGGGAAACCACACTTTTTCGCACTACGACTACAATGAGGTTTCCTGTTCCGATTTTGTTAACGACATTGAGAAAAACGAAGCGTTGGTGAACGGGATGTTGAAAGAATATCAAAAAACAATGGTTTATTTCAGGCATCCTTACCTCCATCGCGGAAACAGCGAAGCCAAAGCCGATTCGCTGGCCGATTACCTTCGTGGCCGGAATTATACTGAAGCGCCCGTCACCATCGACAACGCGGAATGGATTTTTGCAGCGGCCTATGATAGCGTTTTGCGAACGAATGATCAGAAAATAATCGCACAGGTTGGCAATGAGTACATTCATTACATGGAGTCAAAGCTCAGGTATTATGAAGGACAATCCGAGAAGCTGTTTGGACGGAACATTCGCCAGATACTGCTTATCCATGCCAATTCGCTCAACAGCGATTATATGGGCGACTTGCTGCAAATGTTTGTTAAAAACGGCTATTCCTTTATAAGCCTCCAGACCGCCCTTCAGGACGGATCGTACAAAACACCAGACCTTTATTACCGGAACGGCGGCATTTCGTGGCTTGACCGCTGGGCCCTGACCCAGGGCAAAAGCCGCGACTTTTTCAAGAATGAACCTGGCTGTCCGGTTTCTGTTATGAAACTGGCTCAAGTGGAGTCGGAATAGAAATGTCGGATGTTTGATTTCGGATGTCGGATGTTTTAGCTCCTATTGGATCTATCGCACATCCGACATCGCACATCCGACATCCGACATCCCACATCCCACATCGCACATCAAACATCCGACATCATTCATTTTTCCTTAATTTTGCACCCTTAAGTCCTTCCCCGAACCTTGATCCCTCACGATACCATATCGCAGATTTTTGATGCCGCCCGTGTGGAGGAGGTTGTAGCCGATTTTGTGGCCCTGAAAAGGCGCGGCGGCAACTTCACTGGATTATGCCCGTTTCACAACGAGCGCACGCCTTCGTTTCATGTATCGCCTACCAAAGGGATATATAAGTGTTTCGGATGTGGCAAGGCGGGCAATTCGGTGAACTTCGTGATGGAACACGAAAAATTCACCTACCCCGAAGCCCTACGCTACCTGGCAAAAAAATACAATATCGAAATCCAGGAAACAGCCGAAACAGCGGAGCAGGTAGCCGAAAAGTCAGCCCGGGAAGGCCTGATGGCGGTTACCGATTTTGCAGCTAAATTCTTTGCCGGCCAGCTTTTTGACACCGACGAGGGATTATCCGTGGGTTTATCCTATTTCCACGGGCGAAGTTTCAGCGACGACACCATACGTGAATTCCAGCTGGGATATAGTCCCGAAGCCTGGGATTCCCTGAGCAAGGAAGCCCTGAAAAACGGCTACAGCGCCGATATGCTGGAAAAATCAGGTCTGAGCATCAACAAGGACGGCCGGCTCTACGACCGCTTCCGCGGAAGGGTGATGTTCCCCATCCATAGCCAGGCCGGGCGGGTGATCGGCTTTGGCGGACGCATTATGACCTCGGATAAAACCCGGCCCAAATACGTCAACTCGCCCGAGAGCGAAATATATAACAAGAGCAAGGTTCTGTATGGGATTTCTTTTGCCAAACACTCCATTGCCGCCAACGATATGTGTTTCCTTGTCGAAGGGTATACCGATGTAATATCGATGTACCGGGCCGGGGTGCAGAACGTGGTTTCCTCATCGGGAACTTCACTCACCGCCGACCAGATCAGGCTGATAAAACGCTACACTCCCAATATCACCATACTTTACGACGGCGACCCTGCCGGCATCAAGGCTTCGTTTCGTGGTATCGACATGATACTGGAACAGGGAATGAACGTGAAAGTAGTGTTGTTCCCTGATGGTGAAGACCCCGATTCCTTTGCCCGCACCCGCCGTGGAGCTGAGGTACAGGAATTTATACAGCAGAATGCCAAGGATTTCATTCACTTCAAGATTGACCTGCTGCTGAGCGAAACCGGCCGCGATCCGTTGAAAAGGGTGGCCGTACTGAAGGATTTTATTGAAAGCATCTCGCTTATCCCCGATCAGCTTACCCGTCTGGCCTATGTAAAGGAAAGCGCCGACCGCATGCAGATGGACGAAACCGCCATACTGAATGAGCTCAACAAACTGCTTCGTAAAAAATACACCACAAAAACGGGCTCTACTCCTACCGAAGCCGAAGCCCTCGACAACCTCTTTGCCCCCGAGCCGGCCGAACCTCAGCAGGAAGCTTTCGACGCCCTGAGCACCGACGATATTGAGCGGGAAATCATCAGGCAGCTGCTGCTTTTCGGCGATGTGGATATAGAAACCAACTACCCCGATCCCGCAACCGGGGAACCGCTGAAAAACAAAGTGAAAGCCGCCATCTTTATCATCAACGATATCATGGCCGACGAACTCGACTTCAGTAATCCAAAGTATCAGCAGATATTCAACACCTGCGTTTCGGAGCTGAAAAACAACCCGGATATCGACTACCGCAAACTGACCAACCATCCCGACAACGCCGTTTCGGGGCCGGTCATCGACCTGATCGCCACCAAATACACCTTTAGCCCCAACTGGGAAAAGCGAAAAATACGCCTGCTCCAGGAACACGAAGTCCTCGACTTCCTGATACCGAATTCCATATTATCTTTTAAATCAAAACGGGTCAGGCAAATCCTCAAGGAACTGCTCGAAAAACTTAAGTCTGCCGAAACCGAGGAAGTTACCACCGACCTGCTGAAACAGTTTATGAATGCCAAGCGGATTGCCAACCTGATCGATAGCGGGCAACTGGGCAGAACAATCGTATAACTCTCCGATTTTATTACTGATTGAATAAGAGAAGCTAAAATAAGCAAAAAGACCGCCCCAGTTTCTGAGGCGGTCTTTTTGAACTATAGCCAGGTAATGGGCCTACTTATTGATCACAATCTTCTTTGTAATCTGCTGTGAATCAGAACGCAGAATCACAGTGTACATTCCGGCAGCGAGTTCGTGAAGTTCGAAGTATTGTTTGAAAGTGACATTTACTTCCAGTTTATCGGTTTTGTAAACTATGGCTCCAAAACTATTCAGTATTTCCATTTCATAAACGGTAGTTCCCGGGGAGTTAATGGATAACCAGAATGCTCCGGATGTCGGGTTGGGGTATACATTAATCAACTGAGCATCAGGATTTGCAATTCCTGTGTGAATAACCACAATGCTGTTTGATACTCCTGAGCTGCACCCATTCAGGGTAACCACGTCAGTATAAGTGCCATCCGCAGGTATGGTGTAGGTTTGAGCTACTTCTCCTGAAATCAGGACACCATCTTTGTACCATTGGTTTCCTGTAGCTGCGTTGCTGGTAAGAATATTAACATTTTGTATTATTACCGGCGATGCAGGTTTGGTGTTGACAGTAACCGCCATGTTTGCAGGTGTTCCGATTCCACATGAATTTGAACCTTTTACCGTAACATCTCCTGATACAGAAGTTAGATTGAAATCAACCGTAATGCTATTGGTATTAGCACCTGAACCTATGCTTGCACCCGTTGGTACAGTCCAGTTATAACCGGTTGCTCCGCTGATTGCGTCTACGCTGTAGGTAACCCCATTTGAACCCTGACAGATGGTCGGGTCACCGATGATGGCTCCGGCTGTAGCTGGCAGTGAGTTTACCGTTAATGCGAGAGCTGATGACATTCCATCACCACAGGAATTTTGAGCCAGTACCGTTACATTACCTGAAATTGCATTTGCACTGTAATTAACAGTTATCGAATTTGTGCCTGCACCTGTTGCAATGCTTGCTCCTGCCGGAAGTGTCCATACATAAGTTGTTGCATTTGAAACGGCACTGACAGAATAATCAACTCCTTCAGCACCCATACATACGGTTGATAAACCGCTTATCATGCCGGGTGTGCCGGGAAGTGGATTGACTGTGACATTATACATGGTGGGAGTTGCCGCAGAACATCCGTTAGGCCCTGTATAGGAAACACTCACCCATTTTGCTCCCGGGGAGGTCCAGAAGATAGTAGTTACGTTGGTCACACTCTGGGTAATAGTTCCGCTATTTGGACTCATATCCCAAACGTAATTTGTCATTCCCGGCTGGGTGCTGTAATCGAGATATGCAGTGGTTTCACAGGCAACAGCAGCCCCGCTGATAGTAGGTAAGGGCAATGCAAGTACAGTTATCGGGTATATGACCGGTGCAGCAGCAACACAACCGTTTGAGTTGCTATAGTTCACACTGATGCTCTGTGCACCCAATGCATTAAATGTAACTGTGACGGAATGGGTGCCTCCCCCGCTGACAATAGTTCCTCCGCTTATATTCCATACATAGTTTGTCATTCCGGCCTGTGTAGTATACTCAACCGAAGATCCCTGGCAAACGGAGGTTAAACCTGAAACAGTTGGTATAGGAAGCAGATTAACTGTAATCGGAAGCGATGAGGTTAGGCCAGTCCCACAGGTATTGTACCCGGCAACGGTTATGTTCCCGCTTAAGGCAGAAGCCGAAAAAGCCACGGTAATGCTGTTGGTATTGGCTCCTGTGGTTATGGAAGCACCGGCAGGAAGTGTCCACACATATCCGGTGGTCAAAGGGAGAGAGGCCACTGAATAGCTTACGCCTGCTGTGTTCTGACAAACAGTTTGTAATCCTGCGATTACGCCCGGCACAACCGGTGAAGGACAATCGGAAATAAAGAATAAGTCCTGTCCATACACTGTTCCTCCGGGTCCTGTTCCAACACAACGGAAATGATACGTAGTCCCGAGTGAAAGCCCGGTCAAAGCGGCCGAAACCAGTGTAGAGGTACTTCCGGTGGTAAGCGAAGGCGTTGCATTGATAGTATTGCCATACGAAGTGTTTAATCCCCATTCGAATGAAACATTTGTGGGAGCATAATTAGCATTCACACTGCCATTGAGGGTGGCATTTATGCCTATCAGGTTGGATGCTGCAATTGTAACTACCGTTGCAGGAACAGCCTGAGTAGTAAATGTGATGTCATTTCCGTTGGTGCTCCCGATGGCATTTGTAGCAACAACTCTGTAATGATATGTAGTATAAGGAGTGAGTCCGGATAAAGAAGCCATCACATTAGCGGCAATCAGGCCGCTCAACGAAGCGGGGATAGCATTTATGGTGTTTCCATAGGACAGCGTAAGACCCCATTGGATGCTGACAGAGGCAGTGGCTCCATTGGCATTAACCGAGCCGTTGAGGCTGGCAGTGGATGATGTTACAGAGGTAGCTGCATTGGTAATTACAGACGGTGCTACAGGCAAGGTAGTGAAAACCGAGTCGGCGCCATAGGATGCCAAGCCACCGGTGGTAAAAGTCCGGACCCTGAAATGATAGGTAGTTGCAAAGTTTAGCCCGCTGAGTGATGCCTGTATCGGGACAATTGACGTACCGGTCGCTGATCCGGGTGTTGCCGAAACAAATGAACCGTAAGTTATTGTAGTTCCATAATCAAAGAACGTAGTTATATTATTCCCGGCTGCATTTACGTCACCGCTTACAGCGGCACTGTTGCTGGTAACTACGCTGTGAGTGAGCGTATGAACAAACGGGTCAGAACCGAATTCGTAAGCCCCTATATCCGAGGGATTGTTACGCGACCACCCGATAATGTCGAAAGGATTTTCTGTCACATATACCCCCTTATTGTTGAACAGGGCTGACGTAGGTAGGAAGTTGGCCGAAGAGGTGAACACCGGATCCATATTTACAGTATTCATGTCCTTACCTGTTGCCGTTTGCCAGTCAGCAAGCGTTACCAGCGAAGCACCTCCAAAATATCCGATACTGGGACTTATCCCATCTACAAAATAATCATTATAATCGAGTGAAATGAAGGTATTACCCGTTCCTATCGCAATGGCATAGGTCGCAGCTGAAGGACTGCCTGAAATGGGTTGTGAGGAATTTTTTAAAAGGTTATTACGAACATCCAGTAGGGTGTTATTATTTCCTATCGTTAAGCAGGTGGAAGAACTCGAGCCTGTAGCTGACAGGAAGTTGCCTGATAAATGTACTGTATTATTATACATTTTGAGCGATCCCAAATTGTTACCCAGCACTATCCCTGTTGCATTTCCTCCTGTAACAGGACTTCCGGCTGACCCCGGGTATGTGATATTGTAAATCAGGTTGTTCGAGATTTCACCAATCATAGGGATATCTTCTGTATAAATAATACCAAATGCACTGCTGCCAAGAGCATAGGCAACTGGCTTCCAGTCGTGCACTTTGTTCCCAATAATGCGTATATTATTCCCCGAAACCATCACAATTCCGCCTATAGCCATATTAGCTGTGGTGCCATTAACCAATCCCATTATCTCATTTCCCTGAATTAAAATGTTCTCCGCATTTTGTATTTCAACTCCATGCCTTTCAATACCGCTGGTTTGAACTGATGAACCAAAAGTATTGTTGGTCAGCTGTACATTTGTTACAGGATTCCCTGCCGTGCCAGCGATTGAAATTCCAAAACGGCATGTATTGATAGTATTATTATTTATCGTAATACCATCGTATCCGCCCGTGCCTGCAAGCACATTCATAAGTATACCGTAAGTGGCAGCAGTTCCTGAGAGCGAGGATTGGAATACACTGTTTTTCAATATAATTTTGGATGCACCCGAGGTTCCATCATTTGAAAACAGTATAACACTTGAAAGCCCGGATGGACTGTTGTTTTGAATCGTAAGATTCTGGTTGTTAGCCGCACTGTTGGCTCCATCAATTATAACATACTGGGCGCCATTCAATTTGATGGCACACAATGCTGAAATCCCCGATATCACCGGGTTGATTCCCGGAGCCGGTTTTATAGTTAAGGTGTTTGTTGCACTGCTCCCCGGATTGTGTTTGATTGTTATGGGGTATGTTTCTGAAGTATAGGTTGCATCCGTGAGTTGCAGAACCACCGGGCAGGTTATTTCCTTAGTATTGATGTCATTAATGGCTGCCGTAAGTGTTGGGTAATTTTTGCCAACCCCAACTGTATAGGTTCCACATAATTGGGCTGCTATATAATAGGACGAAGGGTTAGTCGGGTTAACCGAACATGCAGGTGGATTTGCTGAGAAACCACTTGCTCCGTTAAACGGATAAACTCCTGCCGCAGGCGTTGAAAAATTATCCTGGGCCAGTACAAAGTAATAAACCGTATCGCCCTGTGCTACCCCTGCCCCGAAAGTAAAATTATATTTATCTGATCCTATTGAAGTACCGGTTACAAATGACCATGTTCCATTTATCAGTTTTTTCCATGCTAAACGAGGCAGCCCTGCTCCGCCTGTAGGCACTCCGTGCGGGTCAGTAATTGTAGCGGTAAGGGTTCGTGCAAATATGGAAGCCGTATACCCAAGCGGCGAATACGAAATACTTGGCCCGGTAATATCATTTGGAATTCCGCCAAATTCATCGGCACCCATATCAGGAGCTACTGCCGGATAAGCCGGATTCAAAGGGTAACCTGAATTTGGAAACCTTGCATCACCTTCATTATCGGTAGTAATTGAAATAGGCGTTGCAATGATCACTCCACCACTTTCCACCTGTGAAGGTACGGCGAAATTGACATGAAGATTATAAGGAGTGAGTGATGAATTGAAAAAAGGAGTGTTTTCGGTTACCGATTGAATTTCGCTTGGGTTAACCCTCAGCTTAAAGTTTGCCAGAGTCTGATCATTATTAGTCCCATCAGTGAAAATCACTCTGGCTATGCCCGGTATACCTGCATAATAATTATTATTATTTGAATTTAACGAATAATTTGCTATATTGCTCGTAGTGAAGCGCACGGCAGAAGTAATACCGCTTCCAATTGGGTTGGAATTATTGATCACAATATTATTCCGAAAATCATTGAAAACAGGAGAAGCTGTTGCATTTAGCCCGCAGGTAGTGAAATTGGCCCCTGAGGAAGCTGCATCGAGGTAAATTGTATTATTATATACGGCCATGGTATTTACAGATTGCCCCCTTAAGTCGAGACCGATTACTGCCGGAGCAACATTTGTAGCATTTGGTGCATAAAGTTCTGAAACATAATTATTATAAATAATCATATCGCCCAATACACCCAGGCTGTTGAACACCATACCGCTTACCACACTTGCCGCAGAGTTGGACGTCAGGTTTTTAATCGTGTTGTTATAAACATTTAAGGCTGAACCGCTTCCATTATAGAATCCCATAACTATACCATTGGCGTTATTAATGCCATCGAGCGTATTATGGAAAAAGTTTTTCGTAATGGATCCGTTACTCACGTAGAAAACATAAACTCCGCCGGAAGTGGCAGTTGTATTGTTGATGGCCGTATTATTATAGGTATTTTGAATGTTCCCTGTAGCTCCCAGGGAATAAAAGTAGGTAGTACCAGCTGCAAGTACCGATTGTATCCTGGTATTATTGCTTTCTTCATTTGAGTACACATCCACAGTACCTTTTGTAGTTGGGTTGCCAAACAAATACATATACATAACAGATCCCGTAGCTGTAGCAGCCGAAGAGCCATAAATGTTATTATTTATTATATTATTATGCAAGCTATAATTTGGGGCTCCCTGCGAAATGTTTATATAGGTGCAGGATCCGTTTGTGGCTGCCGCCATGGTGCAACCCGAAACGGTGTTGTTATAGATATTAATCGTATTGGTATTTGTGGCTGTGGTTCCCATATTGTCATAGATTCCGTAAAAAGTGCCGGTTGTTCCTGAATACTGGAGGGAAATGGTATTCCCGTACAAATCGAGATTTGCACTGGCTGATGAGCCTAACTGTATGCCGGAACATTGCCCGTTACCCAAGACTGCTCCGGTAATGCTGTTGTTAGCCACTTTCAGGTTATTCTGATAAATGGTGTAAATGCCATTCATGGCAAGGGTTGACCCCCCGAAATTGGTGATTGTATTCCCGCCGTCTTTCCCTATCTCATTATTTTGATCATAAAATGCATACGGAGCAGTTGTATGATTGTAGCCCGAGATAGAAATCCCCGAATAGCAATTACTGATGGTATTGCTATAAATTTTCAGGTTCGAATTGGCACCAGCTGCCGATGCCAGAATGAGCTGAGTGGCTGAACTCATCAGGTGGTTACCTGAATAAATACCTACGGATGCCATATACGCTTTGTTAAGCGTGATCGCACAATTTTGAATCGTGATGTTTTGCGAGCCATCGGTAGTGCTGGCTTTGAGAATGGCATAACCCCATTCCATCTGTGTGACGGAGGTGATATTTGCTGCGTTTTCCTGCAAATCTATACCGCTAAAAGTAACATAGTCGCAACCGGCCAAAGTAATGATGGCATCCATCACTCCCGCACCTGCTGCCGCTGTGATAAGCGGATTCGTGCCAGTTCCGGATTTACGGAAAACAATCGGGCTCCCTGTGGAACCGGTCAAAGTGGTGATACGGCCGGCAATCGGGGAAGTAAATGTCTCGGTGTATCCCGGTGCAATAGTAAAGGTCACGCCTCCGCTTCCAACACCCTGGGTGTTAAGGTCGGCAATGGCTGTTGCAACTGTTGCATAGTCGCCTGGAATGGTTTTGATACCAGTAAGCTGTGCATTTGTAACAAGGCTCAGTAACACGGCTAAAACCAAAAAGAATAGATGCTTTTTCATGCAATTGATTTTTGGGGTTATTAATTAATTGGATTTTTTTACGGATTGAAAAGATTCAGGCAAATGCCTGTACTCAGGATTTGGATTTATCCACCCCTGCTTCTTTACCCTCAGGTTGCGACAGGGATTCGGTAAGCTTTTTGAGGATCTGGGCCTGTAATTGCGTCTTCCGGATGAATGTATTGATGTCATCCGTTTCGCCGGTGCCTGTAACTTCGTTTAATTCAGCATCCTCGTTTACCTCGGTATGGGGGGTGTTATCGTCCACTATTTTTATATTTAGTATGTCGTTTTTATCTTCGAACGGATTGTCCATACTCTAATTGTTGACACGGGTACGAAACCTATATGAACCAAACCGTCAACAAATATCCGATAAGAAATCAAGGAATGGACTCAAAAGCACCTCCCTAAAACCTCAGCAGGGCCTGAAAGGCACCTCTATTTTACCTGAGCAAAGGAAATTCTTAGTTGTGATAAAAAGTATATATGCCTGATAACCATAATATTGGTGCCGATTCCCTGACAATAACCTTTTGGGCTCTTTTTAGAGGACCTGAAGCAAACTTGCCAATCCGGACATACTGATCCGGACTGGAAGCAGGAAAATGAATTTTTAATGAATTGCCCCGTCTACAGGCCATGAGAATGGAGGCCTTAGTTTCGCAGGTATACGCCGGAATACTGCCTGTGATTTAAATCTGCGACAGGAATGTAACCAGGTTGACTTCTGAATTGGTAATGCCGAATTTCAGGCGGAGCCGGTAACGGGCATTTTCAATTGTGTTCAGGCGCTGACCGGTAAGTTCCGAAATTTCTTTGGTCGACAGGTTAAGTTTAAGGAAAGCGCAGAGCTTTAATTCGCTGGGCGTAAGTTCGGGATATTGATGTAGCAGTTTATCGTAAAAATCTTTATGCACCTCCCGAAACCGTAAGGAAAACTCTTTCAGGGTTTCCTCTTCAGATGTCTTTTGAAACTCCTTCCCGACCCGCTTCAAGGCATAACGGGTTTCGTCGTTGGTGGCCTCTTCTTCGAACTGTACTATTTTTTTTGAAAATTCCGAAAGCATCTCGCTCTTCTTCATTAACGACATGATGTTGATAGTCA
>CAIPFN010000258.1 GCA_903864265.1 uncultured Bacteroidales bacterium
CTTGAATCCGGTCTTATTTGCCATTCTGCCTGGGTGTTATCCCCCGTTTAAACCAGCGACTGTATATCAAGTACACTAACCTTCCGGATTGTTTTACCGTACAAAAATCAATGTCTTTTGGGTAAAGATAATGTCGGGAAAAAATAAACGCAGAGTATTGCGAAGGGATATGCAGAGTTACGCAAAGAAGGCCACCGGATAAGAGCACTGTGGCTCTCAGCGCCTTCTGAGCGAGTTTTGCGTTAAAATCCTTCCCGATTAAAAATCCCTAACTAAATGACTTTGTTAAGATACTGTTTAATTTAAAGTTTTTTATCCGGTAAAGGTGACTGGAAAGTGGTGTTTTTAAAAAGATAAGAGCTGATTGAAATAAAAAACACATGAGCATCCAGCCCGGCATAGGGTTTAGCTCCATCCCCTTCTGTAAAGTCCTGGTTCAGGAAGCTGCTCATGTAATATTTGAACTTCAGGTCGAAGCCATGGGTGAACTCTATTCCCACAAGGAATCCATGCTGCAGCCAATTTTCCCTGTTGCTGAACCAGCCTGTAGTTTTTTTAATTTTATCGCCCCCGTCGAAGGTTTTTTCTTTATAAAGAAAAGGAAATTCGATTTCATATCCGGCATACACGAAAGTTTTACGCAGGTTTCCGATTTTAATTCCTACCGGGATGCCCAGATTATAAGATCGGAATTTCTTTTTATAATTGGGCGTTTCAACGGCTAAGCCTTTGGTGGAGGCGGGCATTTTGTAATTATCGAAAATGAAACCGACATTGCGTATGGCCAATCCCGAAAAGAAGCCAAAATGGCGGGTGAAATCGGCATTCACCATGGACTCAACATTGATCAAGGGGGCCCAGCGAAGGGTGGAACTCTCATTGTTGCCATTGTATTTAATATTGGCTAAGGAAAAAATCATTTCACCTCCGGATGTGAAATAGGTTTTGGTTTGGCTAAAACCGGATACTGCAAGTAGAATGCAGGAAAGGGATAACAGGAAGAAGTGTTTCATGGCTTTTGGATTTATTGGTTAAAAATGAAAAGTAAAACAATTCTGATTTATCTTGATATGGAATTACTAAGCATGGTCGTTTCGTTAAGGAGATTGAATTTAAAATAGGGTCTGCCAAGCTCCCTGAGGAAGAGTTAAGTCATGCAGTATGCCTTTCCAAAAGTGCCGGTATTCCTGTAATCGCCATCCTCTTTGCCGAACCAGGCCCATGGCTTGGAGGTTCTGCTTTTCGGTTAAATTATTGGTATTTTCGTTAAAGGTATTCTGCCGGAAGTTGCTTTTTTTTTTTGTAAAACAACGGTTTGGATATAAGTAAGATAGATCAGTTGGTAGTATACCGAGGATATAAAATAGTTTTCATGTTTATGAGTTCAAATATACGATAGATTTAGCGAATATAACAGGGTATAGTGTTATATTCAAAAAATAAAGTTTGAATTTCATTTTCGCAAGGGATAGATTTTCATTTGCTCATACGCCAGGCTTCCCCTTTTCGTAACATCGAAAGCAACCGGCATAAGGGTTTCAGTGGTTAGTGGATTTACTAAAGGTACCCGTCATATGAAAAACAATCCCTGGAGGAAATGTATACCGAATTGTTAAGCTCTATTGAGCAAATTTCAATTCAGCAGATGATTTTGAGATATGCCATGGCACTTTCCATGTAATTTTGTGTAAGGAGATTTTACCTGAAGCAGATACGGATTCCGGTCGCATTTTGCCAGGTACAGGACCGGGTTACGGATTTTGTTTTTTCTTTTTAAAAATACCCAGCAATATATAATATGAAAGGATTCCAACAGGGATAACCAGTATAAACCAGGTAAGAATTCCGTATAAGTGAAAGATACCTATGGTTTTAATACCAGGGAGGATGCCCGGCCGGAAGGCAAGCTGGATTTGCGCTAAATTTACAGGCATGGCCTGGTGATTCAGCAGGTAGGCTCCGAAGTGGATAAACGGGATAATGATCAGAATCTGTATGGGCGCCATCAGCCACTGCACCGATTGGACAATGAGCAGGTTCTTTCGGAAAAGCATGGTCAGCAACAGGCTCAGCAGGGTAGTGGTGCCAATTACGGGAAATATGCCGCAAATAATCCCCAGCATGACTGAGAAAGCAAGTTTTCCGGGCGGTAGCCCTTCTTTGGGAACCAGGCGAAAAGGGATAAGTATCCTGTTTTTAAAGGTAGAAATTATTTTCAAGGCGAAGTATTAGGGGTGTTTGAAATGCCGGGGGGCATCGCAGCATGTATTGCCAGCACAAAGGTACAAAATGAAAGGAAGGCCGGATAAAAATTACGAAAGTATGGACTGTTTTTATTGGTGTTTCCCTCTGACGATTAGCTATGGGAGAAGTTCGGGGCACCAGTCAGGGGGAAGTCTGCAATCATGCGGGGAAAGGGAATGAAATATACGATTCATCCTCGTTTTTCAACATTTGGGTAAGTATTTTTTTGACTTTGTTTCATATGAATGCAATTTTGCTGCATCAAACATGGTCAATATCAACTTCTCCTTTTATGAATAAGCATTTTTTACTCCTGTTCATGGTCTTGTCAGGCTTCCCGGTTTTCAGCCAGACGATGATTTCAGGAAAAGTCACCAATAAAGACGGTAGCATCCCGGGAGCCAGCATCTACCTGCAGGGGACGTATGACGGGGCTTCAACCAACGATAAAGGGGAGTTCAGTTTCAGAACTTCAAAGAAAGGAAAAGTCACACTCCTGGCTGAATCCATGGGGCATAAGCCTTTCGCCAAAGAAATCGAATTATCAGGGGCGCCTGTTACTATGGACATCAGCCTTGAAGAAGTGTTCAACAAACTGCAAGCTGTAACCATTACCGCCGGATCGTTCGAAGCCGGCGACAAGAAACAGGCGGTCATACTCAGCCCGCTCGACATGGCCACCACTGCCGGTGCCGTGGGTGATGTGTATGGTGCGTTGCAGTCGTTACCAGGTACCACTACCAACGGGGAATCGGGAAAGCTGTTCGTGAAAGGCGGCAACAGCGAGGAGTCGCAAACCTTCATCGATGGCTCACTCGTATATACTCCTTACAGCTCGTCGGCACCCAATATGTCGGTTAGAGGCCGGTTTAACCCGTTTATGTTCAAGGGAACCATCTTTAGTACGGGAGGATATTCGGCCGAATACGGACAGGCTTTATCCTCGGTGCTGCTTTTAAATACGAATGATATGCCTGCCGAAGATCAACTCGACCTTTCCATCATGTCGGTCGGATTAGGTGTGGCCGGTACCAAGCTTTGGAAGACGGGCGCCCTTACCGCTACATTTGATTATCATAACCTGGCTCCTTATATGTGGGTTGTACCTCAAAGTTACAATTGGACCCGTTATCCTGCCAATACGGAAGGTTCGTTCAGCCTGCGGCAGAAAACAGGCAAAAGCGGAATGCTCAAACTTTATGGAAGTTATGGCAATTCAGGCTATACCATTCAGCAGGAAGATCTGAACCGGGCAGGTAAAGTGACAGCGATTCAGCTTTTAAAAAACATTGTTGATAATTAAATAGTTATAGCGTGTTGGGGAAATTATTTTTCCGGCTAAATTTGCACCGAGTGGACATGAAGGGGTGCGAACCCCATCATA
>CAIPFN010000259.1 GCA_903864265.1 uncultured Bacteroidales bacterium
CATCGGCTGGCGCTCCTATGTACCACCATCCTCCTCCACCGGAGTTTCCTGCACTGTTTACTACCAGGATTCCCTTTTCGGCAGCTTTATCAGCTCCTATGGTACAAACAGTAGTATTCCCGTCCATATCGGCATAGGTGTGATTGGTAGCCGGATTATCAAATGTAGTATATCCAAGCGATGAATTAATGAGGTCGGCACCAATGCTATCGGCAAATTCGGCAGCACTTACCCAGTAATACTCTTCAATAATGGATTCACTTTCGCCAACTTCTGAGCGAAGCAGCCAATAGTCAGCCTTGGGTGCGGTTCCAACCATTTGCCCGTTCACATAGGCTCCCATGCACGAAAGTACACTGGTGCCATGGGTATACATGGTAGTTGCATACACGTTATTACCCGGCTGGGCAAAATCACGGGTACCTTTAATCTGGTTGTTTGCCCTCAGGCTGTCAAAACAGGGCATAATGTCAACTGAATTAAACCCGGCATCAATTACCGCTATGGTCATGCCCTGCCCGCTGAATCCGTTGTTATGCAAATACTGCCCGTGAAGCTGATCTATCTGGTTCAAGGCAGCTCCATAGTCATAGATATCCGTTTCAACCTTTTTGGGGAATCCCTGGGTCCATGGATTTATAGTTTCACCGGCGAAGAAGGGTTTAGAAGATCCGGTCACCCGGCTTAATCCCTGATCAAGCAGTTGAATGTCAGCAATAAAAGGCAAGGTTGAAATCAATGCTTCCGTTTCGGGAACCGCCTCAACTACCACCGCATTGAACCAGCGTGAACGTGTAACAATCCTGCCCCCCTTGTTTACTATTTCGTTTACATAATGCTCATTCACAGGAATATCCGAAGAGCTGAAAGCAATCTGATGTTTTAAACGGCGTTCGATTGATTTTTCGGAAAGGTACACCGAGGGGTTAATGCCTGCATCGGTATTCACCCCCTTGTCCTTAAAATGAACCGTGTAGAGCTTTAAACCGGATTGCTGGGCAAAAAGAGACGCAGTAACGAACAATGAGAGCAGCAGTATTAAAGTTTTTTTCATGGTAGAGTCAGAATTTGTGCAAATATAACAATCATTCAGCTTCTGAAGTTCGAAACCGTATAATAACAACTTTTGTAATCCATTCCTGGCAAACAGGCCGCAACTACCCATAGCGCACAGGTCCCGGTTTGCCATTCAGCTTTAAGGGTTCGCTCATGGGGCTGCTCCCGAAATCAGGAAATATCGGAAATGCTCAGCTAAAAAATGTAATTTTGCAACATAATCAGGCTTTTTGACGATGCGAATAGATATCATAACTATTTTCCCTGAAATGTTCGACGGACCTTTCAGCCATTCCATGATAAAACGGGCACAGGCAAAGGGCCTGGCTGAGATCCATATTCATAACTTACGCGATTATGCCGTGAACAAGCACCGTAAAGTGGACGACTACCCTTTTGGCGGTGGTGCCGGCATGGTGATGATGATTCAGCCGGTTGCCGATTGCATAGATAAACTGAAAGTCGAAAGAAATTACGATGAGATCATATTTATGACCCCCGATGGTGTGTTGTTCGATCAACCCCTGGCAAATAAATTATCCATGGTCAACAATATCATCCTAATGTGCGGCCATTATAAAGGAATTGACGAACGCCTCCGCGAACATTATTTTACCAGTGAAATTTCAATCGGTGACTATGTGCTTACCGGAGGTGAACTGGCCGCCGCCGTAGTGACTGATGCGGTCATTCGTTTGCTGCCAGGGGTACTGAGCGATGAAACATCGGCCTTATCCGACTCCTTCCAGGATAATTTGTTATCACCCCCGGTTTATACCAGACCATCGGAATATAACAGCTGGGTTGTTCCCGATGTACTAACCTCGGGCAACGAAAAGGAAATAAAAAAATGGCAAAATGAACAGGCTGTAGACCGTACCCGCTTGCGCCGGCCGGATATGCTCGATAAATAATGCGCCATGTAAGATATTAATGTGAAAATACTATTGCTAACGGCATACGAATTTTGTAATTTAGCCAGCACAAACCATTTAAAAACAATATTATGGGATTAAAAGACTCTTTGAAGAAGTTATTTGGTACATCCAGAGACGTAACCTCAGCTAAGGCTGCCGAACTGAAAGATACCACGGTTGCCAAAGCGGCCGAACTAAAAGAAAAGGCTGCTCATGGAATTGATACGGCCAAGGTATATTCAAAAGATGTTGCCGAAAAACTCGACGATGTTGTGGTGGATGTAAAAACGGCCGCCCGGGAAGCCACCGAAAAAGTCAGGGATTTTAGTGAAAACCTGAAAGTTAAGGGAGAAGAAGTGATTGAAAAGCTTGACGATAAAGCGGCCGGCCTGGTTGACAAACTCGAGGAAAAGATACGTGGAGGCGCAGCCGAACCGGAAGTGAACCTTGCTGAACCTTCAGCTGAGAAGCTTGATGAAGTAGTTGATGCTAAAGCAGCAACTGTTGTTGAAGAAGTTAAGGATAAAGCTGAAGACATAAAAAAAGGAACGGCCGAATAAGCTTCCGTTTTATTCCTGATCCGGTTTAATCCTGAACTGTAGTATTCCCCGTGACACCATTTACGGGGATTTTTTTTGCCTTACAGGAATTTCATATTTTGATCAATATCCTGAATCAGGGTATCGGCATCTTCGAGTCCGACCGAAAAACGCAGAAGATTAGGGGTGAGCGCACTGTACAAGCCAGGGCGGACAAAGGTGCAGGAAGGAATGACCAGCGACTCAAAACCTCCCCACGAAACAGCCATTCGCCAGTATGTCAGATTATTGCAGAAGGCTTCTATGGCTTCGGTGCCTGCATCCAACTCAATGGTAAACAAACCGGAACTTTTTTTCATCTGGCTCTTCGACAGCTCATATTGTTCATTTTCGGGCATATCAGGATAATAAATCCGGGTAACCTTGGACTGTGTTTTAAGGTACGCCAGTATTTGTTGCGTGACCCGGCTTACATGTTCCATCCTTACCGGAAGTGTTCGCAGGCCCCTGAGAATCAACCAGGCATTAAAAGGAGATAAGATTCCGCCCAGGGTCAGAAATTCGTTGGCAAATATTTTTGCTATCAGTTCCTTTGATCCGCAGCAAACCCCTGCCACTACATCGCTATGGCCTCCCAGGTATTTCGATGCGGTATGGACCACCAGGTCGATTCCCAGGCTGATAGGTTGCTGGTACAAGGGAGTGCTGTAGCTGTTATCAATGATCGTAATGATTTTATGCGCCCTGGCAAATTCACTTATAGCTTTCAGATCCTGCAATTCAAATGTCCAGGAATTGGGACTTTCGAGGTAGATTACCCTGGTTTCGGAGCGTACAGTTCCCAGTATTGCTTCGGTTGACCGACCGTCAACCATGCTTACACTTACGCCAAAGCGGGGTAAGATATTGGTATTTAAAAGGGTATTGGTCCAGGAATAGGGATTCTGGACGCAGATCACATGATCGCCCGTTGAAAGATTCGACAATATAGCCGAAGAAATGGCCGCCATTCCACTGCCGAATACCAGGGCTTCGTCAGCACCCTCCAGGGCCGCCAGTTTCAGGCATAGCAGGCTGAGGGTAGGATTATTTCCCCTTGAATACACGCAATTCTCCTTTTCGTTTGAAATAGCAGTACGAAATTGCTCAACGCTACTGAAGTAGAAATTACTGGTTTGATATAAAGGGGGCGTAACCGGATGAATACCCTGTGGTTCATTCTCGCCCAAAATATTGATGATATATGAGATGTTCAAACGCTCATCATTCATAACTTATTTATTTACAGTAGTTTACAATTGTAACCTCCGCATTGGAATACGTTAGGCAAATATAAAATTAATTCATAGATTTGCAGTCGAAAGCAGGATTACGGGTTATGAACAATGGATTGTTAAAAAAACTGGCATAATCTTGTTTTGTATCAAATTTTTAGCGTAAATTTGCACTCATTTTTGAGAAAAACGCATATCTAATACATAAACTAATGAGTAAGAAGGAGTTAATTCAGTACGTCGAAGAGCATTTTGTAATAAAGAATGAATTACCCGCTTTTAAAGCTGGTGATACCATCACAGTACATTATAAAATCAAAGAAGGTGAAAAAGAACGTATCCAGCTTTTCCAGGGTGTTGTTCTGCAGCGCTCAGGAGCAGGTGTTACTGAAACATTCACAATACGTAAAGTATCAGGAACCATAGGTGTTGAAAGGATTATTCCTGTTTGCTCACCGTTTATTGATAAAATCGAAGTGAACAAACGTGGTGCTGTGCGCCGCGCCAGGATTTTCTACCTTCGCGACCTGAAGGGTAAAAAAGCCCGTATCAAAGAAAAACGCAAATAAGCTCCTGCTTAGTCTGATATATAAATTAGGTTGTCCTTTTCAGGACAGCCTTTTTTGTGTGTCGGGCATGGTCATACTCTATAGGGTGCAAGTCCCGAATGAGTGTTGCAGTACATATCATTAGCCAAGAGCAA
>CAIPFN010000260.1 GCA_903864265.1 uncultured Bacteroidales bacterium
CAGGAATAAATGCTTCCGCCCTTGGCAGAGCTCAGGAGAAGATCTTCACCCAGGCAGGCCGGATGATTGGATGAAGCGGCCGTCACCGGGTTTTCATCCACTTTAATCACTATGAGATTTGAAACCACCCGGCAGGAAACAGAGCCGATGTTACTGCTTTGGGCACTGGCCATCCGGTACCAAAAGAGACCCGGCAGGCTGGGCTGACGGGTATAGGTAGTTGCAGTACTACCATCGATATCCGTCCAGGTAACGCCGCTGTCAGTGCTTACCTGCCACTGATAAGCGGGGCTGGAATATCCGGTTCCGACTGTTCCCTTCAAAACAAAAACGGTGGAATCATTCCGGCAGACTTCCGTGCTGGTGACAGCCATATTATCAATTGCAGCCGTAACCGTGGGACCACAGGCCCTGAAAGTAATATCATCCAGTGCAATATCGTTGCCGGGAGCGGCACCCACTTTATTATTTCTCATCCGGATGACTACCGTACTGATATCGGAGGGAGTGGTAAAATACATGCCATATTGTTTCCAGCGGGCACTGTTTTGCTTGGGGATATCCCCCGTTGTATAGGAATTCAGAATGGTTCCGTCCGTCGTCTCTATCGTAAAGGTAATGTTGGGAGTGCTGGTATCCGTGTATCGCAGCAGGTTCATGACCCAGGCCGCAAATTCATAAGTGGTGTTGGGGCAAAGACCTGTTACGGTGTTTTTATAGAAAAAATCGGTAATCGAGAAGCTTGCATTCACAACCATCATATAACCATTCCCGGTATGGTCCGTAGTGGTCCACCAGGTCGACGGGGTGTTGGTGCGGCTTTCAATGGTATAGAGTCCGTCGTTCGGGAAATCGGCAGTAGTCCATGTATAACTGGTGATATTGCTTCCTAATTCGGTACCGTGAGTGGAGGCACCACTCCCGAAATTGATTTTAACCACCGGATCCCCGAGGCTACCGGTACAAAGCTGGGCTCTGAGCGAAACGGAAATCAAAATCATGGCCGAAAGTAGCCAGGTTTTCCGGGATACTGCTTGAGGCAATTTATACCAGGCAAAAAGATTCATCGAATATTATTCACAGGTCCTGAAAGAAAAACGAAGGAAATACTGTCGGAAAATGCAGTGGGAACAACAGCTTACGGACTGGTAAAAATAAATCGAAACCCTTGATATTATTGGGTTTAACAATTTTCTGAAAGTTAATATTTGTTAATGAAATCACTCATCGGCAGAATCGGTTACTCTGTCGGTAAAAACCATTTTCCGGTGGAAAAAACCAGCGATATGAATTTTTACTTTTTTTAAAAAAACCTTGCTTTAAACACGAAACAGGGCGAAATATGGAGAAAATCCAGGCAGCAGATCTGTGAAAAATGACCAGGGTAGCTCTCTTTCGCAAGTAAGATAAGAAAACAGCTGCCCGAAAACTGGATTCAGGGTTAATACGAAATTCATAAGCAGCAGGAATCCGGAAAACAGTGTCAGGTCAGAGAATAAAAATCGTTTTGCCTCATATTTTTCAGGTTCAGGTTTAACTTTCGTTCAGTCAATTCAGCGCGGCTTCCTTCGTGGAAAAGGATTGCTGAAAATAGTTCATGAAAACATACCTTTTAGCGGCAATCAGGGAGAAGGCCGTTTCCCTTGGGGTAGCATGGACAATCGCATTCTGAATGGTTTCAAAACGGCCAAGCAAACCGGAAATGATTGCATCAGCCTGTTGAACCCCGGAAACAGGAAAGACATAGTTTGCCGAGAGTCCATTTGAGAGCATTTTCAAATTCCTGAC
>CAIPFN010000261.1 GCA_903864265.1 uncultured Bacteroidales bacterium
CCTGAAAAGACTAATCCCATTCCATAAAAATGCACCATCATCTGTTCGGTAAACATCACCAGTGCCTTCAATTCGATGGCGGAACTCCAGTATTGATGCATTTCTAGGCGTATTGGGCAGTTTAAACGGATATGAATAAGATCCGACATCCCCAAATATCGGTGATTTCAGGTTCATGGTGAACGAGAAATCGTCGGGCAGATCTACATTCTTATCTGAGATTTTGAGAGACAGCATGAGCCTTGTTTTTAGTTTTCAGGGGTGGCCACCGGGTTATCCTCCGGTTTCGATGGTTGTTTTGCAAAACGCTCAAGTAACATCAAGCCATAGAGCCCACCGGTAAAGGAAAGAACCATGACAAACATTTCCATGTCGATCTTCGTGCCATTAACAGACTTGAATATCATGTAGGTCAACATGAGCAATCCCCAATACCCTGCAGCAGCTTTGCGGCTGGCTGATCCGCTCTGGTCCTCGAAGAACCCGGCGAACCATTTCATAAATATTTTCATTACCAGGTTGTTATTGCTGATCGTTTCCAGGTGTTCGTTGCCGTGCATATGTATATGTAATTGGCGTCCCAACAGATATCACCTGCATTTCCTGTTGCCGTTGATGATGCTGGGGTTTTTGCTGTTCGTAAACGAATGATATCGCTTGAAACATCCATTAAGGCAGTTGGAGCTGTTGTGCCAACACCAACTTTCCCATTGCCTGTAATGGTTATCCTGACAGTATCATTTGTACCTAATTGCAATGGACAGTTCGCTCTAACTGCAATACCTCCTGCATAGGCAATACCTCCTGTTGTAAATAGTGCACCTGTTCCTGATCCTACTTTACCAATATAGAATGGATTTCCATTAGTAAAAGTAAAAATACTGTATCCTGTACTTCCCGCTTGAAATATTGCCGTGTTATTTCCAGTACTTACACAATGAAAAGGAACAGATGGTGCAGTTGTTCCAATGCCAACATAACCTTGACCAGTTATACGCATTTTTTCCGATCTGGTTCCACTTCCCGCAGATGTGGTTTCCATTGTAAAACAAGTTCCAAGATTAGTTGCACTTGAAAAATCTTCTTCTGCTTTTGCGAACAATCCTGCCTGTGCTCCTGATGGCCAATTGAAACCAGATGCATCATAACCGCCTGTAAAAGTAAAAGCACCTATCTGATCTCCGGAAATTACTTTTGTTGGTGATGCTGGAGTACCACGACCTTTACGCATAACAATATTGGATTTTACATTTGCAGTATTACTATACATGTCAAAATTAATAGCATTAGCTGCACTTGAAATACTATTGATTAAACCGGTTGGTGAAGTTGTTCCAATTCCGATTGATCCTGATGTTGAAAATGAAGTACAGGAAATGATTGCACCAAGAGTGGTAATATTGGAGGACCCTGTCCAGGTACTCAATGCAGTATTCTCAACTAATTCTAGTCCTACCTGTGCCTTGGTAGTAGAATGAGGATTTGAAGTATTTGAAACATGACTGTACGCAGTATTCCAATCACCAGATGTTCCTGTACCAGCATGTACAATTCCTGCCAAATAAGTATCGGTTGAAGATGAATTCCCAATTGTAATCGTATTTGAACCTGAACCAATAGTCCCATAACCAATTACTGTTTCATTTGTATTTCCATTTGCACTTGCTCTGGTATTTGAACCA
>CAIPFN010000262.1 GCA_903864265.1 uncultured Bacteroidales bacterium
CCAAAGACCTTGCGGAACTGATGAGCATATTTGCTGAAATGCCGGGTAAACAGAGCAGCCGGAAATTTGCTCTGCTCACAGCCACACCTCAGCAAGTAGTTTTTTCAACTATTTTCAGGCAGAACATCCGGATTGGCTTACCCATTTCAGTTGAGGTGTTCAGTACCGCCGAGGGGGCGTTGAACTGGCTGGGCTTATAAAACCATTCCTGCTGAGCATAAAAATCTTCCTGATTTCAGCTTCTTAATGTATTCAGACTCGAAAACTATTGCAGACCATGTCCGCTTTTATAAGGATTCCCAAGCCTTTATATCTAAGATCACCGGCCTTTCCTGACTATTTTTATTATCAGCCACCCGATTGAGCGGACACCAGATTAAACTCATCTAATAAAGAGAAACAAAAAAAAAATATGCCGTATTTATACGTCATGTTAAATTGTGTCGTATATTTGCGTCATAATTAAAAAGCAGAAATGGCAAAAAATGAATTGTTCGATGAATCGTTGCAGAAGGCGGCCGTATATTTTAAGGCTTTATCGCATCCTGCCCGGCTTGCAATCATCAACTACCTGATCGAAACCGGAAGCTGCATTACCGGTGATATTACCGAGGAACTGCCCTTGAGCCGCACCACAGTCAGCCAGCATCTTCAGGAACTCAGGGACTGTAACTTAATACAAGGCACGGTTGAAGGGGCAAAAGTCAATTACTGCATTAATACCCCGGGATTGGAAGAGATTGTCGAAATTCTTCATGACCTGATTAACCGGTTGGAGAAATCAAAATCCTGTAAATGTTAATATTATGAAAGTACTTATTCTTTGCACCGGTAATTCATGCCGCAGCCAGATGGCTCATGGGTTTCTTCAACACATGGACGAAAATCTCATGGTTTGTTCGGCCGGTACGCAGGCTTCGGGCAAACTGAACGAAAAAGCCGTACAGGTGATGAAAGAAGCCGGTATTGATATCAGCCAACATACCTCCGATTCCATCGATCAATACCTGGGGGAAGAATGGGACTACGTAATCACCGTATGTGGTGGTGCCAATGAAGCCTGCCCCGCATTTATAGGGAAGGTAAAGCATCGCCTGCACATGGGCTTCGATGATCCTTCGCACGCCATGGGCACTCCTGAATTTATTCTGAGCGAGTTTTATAGGGTACGTGACGACATCCAGACTACCTTCCGCAAGTTTTATGATGAACATTTGAAAAACAAATAATATGGACCGATCGGAGAAAGCATTATCCCTGTTTGATAATAAATATAATTGCTCGCAGTCGGTGCTGACGGCCTTTTCAGAAGATCTGGATATGACGGAAGATGAATTGCTGCGGGTTGCATGCGCTTTTGGAGGCGGCATAGGCAGGCAACAGCTTACCTGCGGCGCGCTTACCGGGGCTTCCATGGTACTCGGGCTCAAATTCGGGAAAGGATTGAACGACAGCGAGGATAAGAAGCAAGAGACTTATAGCCGGGTAGTCGGATTATTCGAAGAATTCGCCAGGCTGAACGGGACAAGCAATTGCAGGGAGTTGCTCCATAACCTGGATATGAATGATGAGAATGACTATAAGACTATACTTGAAAAAAATCTTTTTCATACCAACTGTCGGAAATACGTTGCCGATGCAGTGAAAATAACCGGACAAATAATTGAAACTTCTAAAAAACAATAAAATGGAAGACATTAAACTGATTATCAAAGAGAAGTACGGCGAAATCGCCAAACAAACCAAAGAGCAAAATGCCCCTTCCTGTTGTGGTGCAACCTCCTGTGGATCTGTGGTCGACTATTCAATCTTCAGCGAAAACTACGATAAGATTGAAGGCTATAATCCTGATGCCGATCTTGGACTGGGTTGCGGTCTGCCAACCGAATATGCCGGCATTCAGCCTGGCAACACCGTACTCGACCTGGGATCGGGTGCCGGGAACGATTGTTTTGTTGCCCGGGCGCTGGTTGGCGAAACGGGTTATGTGGCCGGCATTGATTTTACCGAAGCCATGATTGAGAAAGCGCGCGGGAATGCGCGTAAACTGGGCTTTACCAATGTGGATTTCATACAGGGCGACATAGAAAATATACCGGTTCGGTTTGGTGTGGTCGATGTGGTGATAAGCAACTGTGTACTGAACCTGGTACCCGACAAACCCCTGGCTTTCAGCGAAATTTTCAGGGTATTGAAACAGGGAGGTCATTTCTGTATTTCGGATGTGGTAATTGAAGGCGAATTGCCCAAAGAACTGAAAGAGGATGCCATCATGTATGCCGGTTGCGTATCGGGAGCCTTGCCACGCGCCGAATACCTCGATATTATCAGGGAAGCAGGTTTCATGGACGTTGTAACCAGGAAAGAAAAGAAAATTGAAATTCCTGATGAGTTGCTTTCGAAATATATGTCGGCTGACGAACTGGGGAAGTTTAAAACCGGAGAAACCGGAATTTTCAGCATAACCGTCACAGGTAAAAAACCGGAAGGATGCGGCTGTGGCTGCTCCTGTTCCTAAGATGGCTTTTGTTTGACCCATTTTCGCAGATGATCGGATATCGCTCAGATATTCATGACATCCTGAACCAGAATTATTTTGCTCCTATGATCCCTGTAGAAAAGGGGTTAACCAAACGGAACCACAAAACTGCATATTCTTAATTTTCAACACTAAAATCCCAACCGAATCTTATGCCTTCACCCAAACGTTTAAAATTCCTCGACCGGTATCTTACGCTATGGATATTCCTGGCCATGTTTGTTGGTGTTTTTTCAGGATACCTGTTTCCGGGCATAGCCCGGTTTTGGGAATCCATGAAATCGTCGCCTGAAAGTACTACCAATATTCCGATTGCCATAGGCCTGATACTGATGATGTACCCGCCCCTGGCCAAGGTGAAATACGAAGAACTTGGCGATGTATTCCGCAACCGGAAAGTGCTGGCACTCTCGCTGGTTCAAAACTGGCTGATAGGGCCGGTGCTTATGTTTGCACTGGCGGTTACCCTTTTTAAATTGTTCCCGGGTGTGAATAATGCCAATCTACCGTATATGTATGGCATTATCATGATCGGTCTGGCCCGCTGCATTGCCATGGTTATCGTCTGGAACGACCTGGCCAAAGGCGACACCCAGTATGCAGCCGGACTGGTGGCGTTTAACAGCATTTTCCAGGTGCTTTTCTTCTCGGTTTATGCGTACTTTTTTATTGCTGTGATGCCGGCCTGGTTTGGGATTCCGACCAACGATGCGGTTCAGAATATTACTATCGGCCAGATAGCCGAAAGCGTATTTATATACCTTGGAATTCCTTTCATAGCCGGTTTCCTGACCCGATTTATACTGGTCCGCATGAAGAGCAAAGAATGGTATCATACGAAGTTTATCCCGAAAATTAGCCCTGTAACCCTGATCGCGCTTCTTTTCACTATAGTGGTGATGTTCTCACTCAAGGGGGAATACATTGTGAAAATTCCTGTCGACGTGGTGCTGATTGCCATTCCGCTGCTGATTTATTTTGTGGTGATGTTTATGCTCTCTTTTTTTATGAGCCGGAAAGTAGGGGCCAACTACGGGCAGTCGGTAACTCTTTCGTTTACAGCCGCCAGCAACAACTTTGAACTGGCCATAGCGGTTGCCATTGCCATATTCGGTATGAACTCGGGTGAAGCTTTTGCCGCTGTAATCGGCCCGCTGGTGGAAGTTCCGGTGATGATAGCCCTGGTGAATGTGGCTCTCAGGTTTAAGGAGAAATACTATAAAAAATTAGCCTGAACACGCTTTGCCGTTTGTGGC
>CAIPFN010000263.1 GCA_903864265.1 uncultured Bacteroidales bacterium
ACTCCCCAACTTTTAATACTGACCCAATTTCATGCCTTAACTGGAATGCCAGCAAGTGTAGTTTGCTCCTTGAAATACAAAATAATGCTGGCGCTGCCGGCTTGTCAAAAAAAAGCTTTGGTAGTATGCCAAAAAAGGCTGAAATGTCATTCCTTGCCGGTGTTGGCTTTTGGGATTTTGCAATACCTTCGGGCAAGAATAAAGTTAATGAACCTCTTTTAGCTGATTCGAAGCCCTGGCTTGCCAGCGCAAGTGCCGTGGCTTTGCCAATACCTGAATTGGCGCCGGTGATCAGAATAGTTTTGCTCATAGTTTAACTGTTTATTTACGTTTTTTACTTATTTCCCGTGCTGAAAAATAAGCTTGACAGTCAGCTGCACTTTAGCAAATCGAATGGGCTAATGCCCTGGTTTTCATATTATAATACTACTATCTTTTTCACCAGTATGCTTTTACCACTCACTACCTTTACGATATAGGTGCCTGCCGAACCTACCCTCAGCCGGATGGTGCCTGAGGCCGCAGTTTTACAGGCCAGCAGCAGGCCGCTGACAGTACAGATATAAACATCGGCTTTTGCCTGCTCATCCACTTGTACAACTATATTTTTTTGATAGCTGTAAACGTTTGCTGGCACTACCGGGTCTTCGGCGGTTGAAAGCGGAGTGAAATGAAGGCGGAATCGTTGTTCGTTTTCGCCTGCAGCCAAGCTAAACGTATAAGGTAAGGCCGACAGATCGGTGAAGATGCCTGTTTTTGTATCTTCAAGTATTACGCAGCTGAGATCATTGATTTCGTTGGCTGCAATGCTGTAGGTTCCGTCCATCCCGGCATGAACGCCCAGTGGAACAGTGCCTGCCTGAGGTAAGCTATTGATGGATAAAGGATTGCTTGCAACTGAATAAATCTGGAGGGCAGTTCCTGAATCGCCAAAAAGTTTGAGTGCATCGTATTCGCGGTCAAAGCCTTCGGTGGCTTCGGGCAGGAAATGTACTATGGTTTCGTCCTTGTAGCCATTCCCTGAAATTTCGAGACGGACGAAGTTGACAGCGTTGCTTTCGGAATTTTTAAAGAAGGTTGTCGCATGGTGAACCCTTACAGCATCGTTCATTTGTAATGTGCCAGACAAAGGGAAGGTCGGTCCCGAAACATGAACAAAGAAACCCTGACCCGGGGCTATATACCGGCTTCCCTGGTTTGTCCCTAAGCCTCCTGCAAAAGTAGCCCAGCTTGTATTATTCACATGGATGTAGATCGCATCGTCCACATTTATCTTTGTCCAGCCCGATGCCGCAAGCCAATCGATGGATGAGGGATAGGGATTGCCGACCAGGTTCCAGCCGTAATCGTCGCCGGGAGTCAGGGGGTTGTCGGCACCCGACCTGCTTAAATTATCGGACAAACCTATGTTTCCTGCATTCAGTATGCCGGCATAGGTGGAGGTGAAGCCTGATTCCCCACCCCAGAGCGAATATCCCTTCATAGGGTCAAGCGCCAGGGAATTGGAGGTAATATCGGTATACTTATCTGTAATTTCGGAATGCGACTGCAGGAAGTTTCCTGTGAATATTCCCGATAAGGCATCCGCTACGGGCGATGAGATCAGGTGCCATTCGTTGGCGGGAATGTAGCTTTCAAGCCGGGCCTGTACTCCGGTTGTGCCTGTCAGCAGGGAAGCGCCGGCTTTTATTGTCAAGCCGGCTAGCCCTGCTGTATTGCTCAGGGTGCCGCTCACGCTTAGTGCTTTGCCTTCAGCCAGGGTAAGTCCGGCACCGCTTGCTATAGTAAGGTTATTGCACACGGCCGGAGAAGCAGTCGTTTCGTTGATAACCGGTTGATTATTGGCTTCGGGAATCGTAATATTGTTGGTAGCCTTAGGCCTGACAGCGGGATACCAGTTCCCTGCCGTATTCCAGTCGGTGCTGAGTGAGCCATTCCATTGCAGCATCGAATAGCTCCTGCTCAAATAGGTGCTTAAAAAAGAACTTAAATCGAGAATATGCAGCTTTTGTGGAATTGTAATAAATGGCGGATAGCTGAAGTATTCATTCGAGATGTAGAACTTTAATCCGTTTGTCGTGGCAATGCCTTCCACCTGGTGGTAAGGCAGGGAGATAGTGATTTTTCGCTTGTTGCCGCCGAAAAAATCGCTGCCGTTGTAGTCGTAAAGCAGGTACACGAAAGGTTGCAGCGAATTACTGTAACCGCATAAGGCTACCAGGTTCTCCGGCTGCAGCATTACGGCCCCGGTAATCAGTCCCTGTACATCGTATGTGGTTTTCAGTTTTGCTACATAAGTGCCAGGCGTTTTTGGTAAGGAATAAACGCTGGTTTTATTGCTGATCCATTGCTTGGTAAATAAATAAATGCTGTCGGAGGTAACGGTCATGGCTTCGCAGTCGAAGTCGGTGTGATTGGGCCCGGCAGGAGTAAAACTGCTTTGGTTCGAATAGGAGAAGTTAATGGTTTCCGCTGCCGGAGTCCCCGACAATATGGAGCTTTTGGCTATTCTGTAGATCTTTAAATCGGTACGGTTTCCATTGGCATTGTTGCCAAAATCGCCCATGTAAACGTAGGCTGCATCCTGCGATATTTCTTCCCAATCAGTATTGCTGGTCCCGCTCAGGGGGTAGGTTCCGCTGATGCTGCCATTCGCCGTATCCAAAGCGTAAATGTTGATATCGGTATTGTCGTTGTGGGTCCATACACGGTTATCCCACCTGATGAGCCCGGAGGTCTCTATCACATTGCCGGCCAGATTAAAACTGCTGGAAGGTGCTATGGCCGCAGCGTTATAGGTGCAACTCCCGTTATTGACGGTGGCGGAGGAATTGAAATTGGTTGCTAAAGGATCCGTGCAACCGTACACCTGTGCCTGGGCGACAGCAACCATCATTGAAAAGAATACTGAGAGTGCCAAGTAAAGTTTTTTCATGTATTCGCGTTTTTAAAATCGGGGATCAGCAGATTGCCGGTATGATACGACAGGGTTCAGGAAAGCTTGCTTCCACATTATAGTCGGGTATGGCATACGGCAGGGGTTTTTCTTTTTAACACTCAGTCTTAACCTCAGTTTCCACCTTAAGCCTCAGCCTCAGCTCAGGGGTATCTCCTCTGGCTCACGTTGCCTCATTGCTGTTTCCGGTAGCCGGAAGTGATAAGTCATTTGCAGTCAGTACGCCTCACTGTATCATTCACCCTTGATCAGATTCAAAAGTAATGATTATCCGGTAGCCCGGTTGATTTTTTTTGTGTAGTATTCCATGCATTTTGCAAAGCAGGATGATTGGGTAAGGCTTGATGAACGAAAGTGCCTTGTTGAAAAAGCCGGGAAACCCCTTATAAATTATTCTGGTAGGAACATGATTCATCACCTTATGGTTCAGCAAGTCAGCTTTAGGAGTGAAGAATAAAGTTGCCGGAAGCCACTGAGGGGTATAAATTTTCATTTCGTCCCTTCAGTGGTAATTCAAAGTGAATATAGGATTCATGTAAGTTGAAATTTATTTTATTGTTTGAACTGAATTAGCACTATATTTACACTTTAAAATAAATTCAAAGCTGGAATAGATCAACCACCGGTTCATGCTGGTGTTCTTATATCAATATCTGCCTTAGATTTTTTTTATGAATATCAAATATATTGCTGTTCAATTTCTTGTTATTTCCTTCCTGTTTTGCAGCAGATCCTTGCTATTTGCTCAAACCGATTCAACCCATGCCTTTTCAGCCGAACTTAATGTTGACCTTGTAAGCCGGTATATCTGGCGCGGCCAGGAATACGGGCAATCGCCCAGCATTCAGCCCGGCATGTCGGCAAGCTGGAATAATTTCACCTTAGGTGCCTGGGGTGCCTACAAAGTGGCTGGGGCAGGACAGCAGGAAACCGATATCTACCTCTCAAAATCCTTTCGTCATCTTACCGTTTCGGTATGGGACTACTGGAGTTTTTGCGATACTTCCTCCATGAATGTCTTTGATTATCATCCTAAAACCACTTCTCATCAGCTCGAAGCCCAGGTATTGCTCTCGGGAGGCGAATGCTTGCCTTTCAATATCCTGGCGAGCTGTTTCTTTTACGGGGTCGATACTTCAAATAGTATGTACTTCGAACTTCAATACCTGCATTCATTTACGCAGGCCGACATGACTATTTTTACAGGTTATCAGCCCAAAGGCAAATTCTATGCTACTAAGCCCGCTTTTGTCAACCTGGGATGTACTATCTCGAAATCCATAGCAGTCACCGACCGATGGTCGCTGCCTATGAGTATCAGCTTTATTGTGAACCCGGGTAGTAAAAGTGCCTGGATTGTTGCCGGAATAACTATTTAAATCGATATATTATGTTCAAGATCAATACTATTTATGGGCGAATTGTGACTTTGCTGGTAGCCATCGGGCTTGTTTTCCTGACTCTGTTCCTGCTTCTGGTATTCTATAAATCCAAACTCGAGAAGCATCTTACTCGTTCCGAACAGGAAAATTATAACCGTGAGATCCGTTCTCTGCTTGAAATGAATTCGGCCCCTATGCGGCAAACCATAGCCGATTATACCTACTGGGATGAATTTGTCAGGGCCATTAAAGTTGATAATCCCGCCTGGTTTCGTGCCAACATCACGATGCTAAGCACGTTTAACTATAAATATGTCTGTGTATATAATGCGGAATCTGAACTTGTTTATGAGGACTCAGATAAGAATTTTGTTTTAAAAAGAGTAATCCCCGGCCCTGCCGTTGAGCGCTTAAAACAGTCAAGGTTTTCACACTTTTTTCTGCAGTCGGCCGGCGGGTTGCTGGAGGTGAGCGCTGCTTCCGTGCATCCCAGCAGTGATCCCGGGCATAATAAAACTCCGGCAGCCGGCTACCTGTTTGTAATCAGGGATTGGGACACTTCATTCATCAGCCGTCTGGCGACCGTGAGCGGATCAAAGGTGTCGCTGATGCCGGTAAACAGTGTTTCAAGCGTGGATAAAAGGAATCTGCTTCGGTCGGAAGTAAGTCTGTTTGGCTGGGATGGCAGGCAGGTAAGCAAAATGGCTTTTACGCGGGTGCAGGATATGGATTTCAATTCCACCCGCAACATTATGTACATCATGCTGGCGTTTGTATTCCTGGCACTGGCAGCCCTGAATATTGTCGCCCGCAAATGGATCAATACTCCCTTAAAGCTGGTGACGGATATACTGCAGACCGATAGCCAAAAGTCCATAGTTGCACTGAAAGCCGTGCCAGCTGAATACGGACGTATAGGTGACCTGTTCGAAGAATATGTGATACAAAAGGAAGAACTGAAGAAGGCCAAGGAGAAGGCTGAAGTTTCCGATAAATTGAAGACGGCCTTCCTGGCAAACATGTCGCACGAAATCCGTACTCCGATGAACCATATAGTGGGGTTCAGCGAATTGCTGGAGGATGAGGATGATAACATTAAAAGGCTTCAGTATCTTAAAATCATCCAAAACAGCGGGGATAATCTGCTCCGGCTGATCAACGACCTGATTGATCTTTCGAAAATTGAAGCCGGGGCCCTGCTGCTTAATTATCTGAACTTCAGTTTGACCGAAATGTTGAATGGCCTCCATGATGTGTATGCCGTTGAGTTGAAGAAAAGAGGGAAGCTGTCGGTGAAGTTGATCTGCGACCTTGACGGGGCCGAAATCTATATTTGCAGTGACCCTTACCGTCTGCGGCAGGTCTTGTCCAATTTGTTGAGCAATGCCATTAAATTTACATGCCATGGGACTATCATTTACAGTTGCCGCAAGCAAGGCGAAGAACTGGTTTTCTGTGTTTCGGATACCGGCACCGGTATACCCGAAAAGGACCTCTCCAAAATATTTGAGCGGTTTACCAAGTTTAACTACCAGGGGCTGAATTCCGAAGGATCGGGTATAGGCTTATCGATTGTGGAGAAACTGGTTGCAGCACTTAAAGGCCGTATCTGGGTGAGCAGCGTACCGGGCGAAGGATCCAGCTTTTTCTTTACGTTGCCGCACATACAGGCTATGGCTTCGGCTCATCCGAAAATCATGGTTAAAAACCAACTGGTGCAGCAACCTGTGCTGAAACGATTGCAGAATGTCATCCTTCTGGTAGAAGACGACAGGTCGAGTTCCCTGCTGATAAAAGAGATGCTGCGGCCATTAAATTATGAAATACACCTGGTGGGTAACGGGCACGATGCGGTTGATTTTGTGAGATTGAACCCCGGTACTCTGTTAGTGCTTATGGATATCAGGCTCCCTGTAATGAACGGTTACGATGCAGCCATCGAAATACGGAAGTTTAATAGGCGTATTCCTATCATTGCCCAAACAGCCAATGCACTGGTAGGCGACCGAGAGAAAGCCTTAAGGGCAGGCTGTAACGATTATATTGCCAAGCCTATTGATTCGGTTAAGCTGCAGGGAATTGTCAAAACCTACCTGGGAAACTGATCCTTTAAGCAGCTCCCGGTAACAATGGGACTTCCGAACCGTGTTGGAATACACGCAACCGAAAGGATGAAAAGCAAACATTATAGCAATGGTTTTATAATATCTGTACGGGACTGTCTTTGCTGTTTTCCCCTTGCCAGGGCCGGCTGCTTTATTTTTTGATGAATTTGGTTGAATACCACTTATCGTCCTGCTTCAGTTTCAGGAGGTAAATGCCTGTGGCAAGCCCTGAAATATCAATCCTGCCGGCATCAGGGCTTTCAATGACCCTTCTTCCTTTTATATTGTAGATTTCAAATCCTGACGAGTGCAAGCCTGTGTTCATCAATATGTTGATTTCGCTGTGTGCAGGATTAGGGTAAACTTGAAATGGAATAGCTTCGCCGTTTACTGGAAATGAGGTGTTTATAGTCGCAACTTCGATGGTGTGAAGTCCCTGCATGAGTGCTACGGCCGATTGTAAAATACCATTACTGTCAGCCAGGCTGACTGAAGAAATGATACCGTCCACTTTTATGTCGAATAAGCCGGCCATCATATCGGTGGCAAAAATACCGACGGTTCTGCCGCCGGCAATATGATCGAAGATGTGATAGCTTTTCCCTGTTGCCGCATCGGCCGCGAAGAAGTACAGGGTGTCATTCCAGTCGGTGCCGACCGAGACGTTGTTTTTTACGGCAATGCCGCCGGCCATTACAGCATTAGCCAGGTCGCCTATGGCTATGGTGTGCAGAAATATGACCGTGTCGCTTATATTGGTAGGAGTAACCTCTATGCGCCAGTGACCCGCTGTATAAAAAGCGGTGTCGGGAGGAGTAAGCGGGGGGTAATTGGTTCCGTTAACCCAGTATTCGTAACCGTTTCCACCTATCAGGGTAACAGCGGTTTTCAGGGGTAATAAAGTCCTGATCGCTATCTTCCCGTTTCCGTTTGATGCCGTAATGTCTTTGCCGTTATAGGTTTCGATATGCCCGGCAACCGTGGTTTTCAGAATATTTCCGCTGATTTCGGGTTTTTGTTCGAAATGCCCTGTCCATTTTATATAACGCTGTTTGGTGGCGCTGTTTTTAAGATGAACATGATCGAGTACGATCACCTTGCCCGGCTTAATATACAGCAGGCGCCGCCTGAAGAAATCCAGTTTATCCGGGTTATAGGATAGTTGCGCGTCGGCAATGTTATAGGCATACTGGCTGCTGAAGGCATATTTTATCCATTTCCCCCTCTGGTTCTGTGGGAGGAAGATTTCGTTGTAGTTCTGCAAGGCGTTCGATTCAACCTGTCCTCCGTCGTTGGAGGCAGGCTGCCCGAAACAGGAATAGGTTTCGGTTGAATCAAAAACACAGATGCCGTTATGCGCAATGGTTCTCTGGTAATAATTGCGGTAATGGGTTCCGCCATAGGTGTCGTAATATCCCGCGTCGACAAGCAAGGGCTTGTCTCTGAAAATAGTGAATGTGTTATTGTCGCGATGCTCGTGAGCTGCCTTTTTGCTGGGTGAGTTGAAAAAAGTAACCATGGTGGCATCGCTGTTCCACGACGAACGGCTCACCGATAAGCCTACTTTGTCGGTCCACCAGTCCAGGGGCAGGTTGGGTTGCGTAACGGCGGCGCTGTTAAAATCCTTATAAAGCAGTTTGGCGAACTTCTGATTGGTATTGGGGGTAAGGGAAGCTTGCGACCAGTATTGCGCCATCCATAAACTGCGCGGGTCATTGAAAATCGCGGCATGAACATAGGTAACCCTGTCGCCTGCCATCGCTGTTTCCCCGTCGCCCAGGTGGATGCATTTGTTGTTGGGTTGCATAAAGTATACGTATTGGTTGATGCTGTTCCTGACCCAGGGCAAATCGGTATAAAAGTTTTTGCCGGTAGCTATGCGCATATTTTCGAAAAGCTGAAACTGGTCAACCAGCGACCACATAGCATAAGCCGCGCCCCAGTTCCACCCGCCGTCGTCGTCGCGGTAATAGGTCCAACAGGGAATAAAGCCGTTAGTGAGTTTGTTGTAAACAGCCTGGTACCATTGGCTTACCGTATCTTTCTGCTGAGCCGTGAGGCCCGAAGACTCAAAAAGGCTTAGCGTATTCTGATTGCAGAAGATGGTGTTCCAGGTATTATGGCTGGATACGAAGCTGGTTCCCGAACCGGAAAGGATATAGGTATTCATGTATTCGCGGTTCATCAGGTAAACGCTCTGCGCCAGTTCGTCGCGCTGAGCGGAGGGAAGATCGGTATAGCACCAGTCGAGCAGTATGTCGCCTGCATCGCTCATCTGCCGAAGCAGATTTTCCTTTGTATACCATTCCATGCCGGTAAAAGCGGCAGTGCTGATGTACGAAACTACCTGGCGCGATAGAAACCTGCATCGTTTTAATGCCAGTGCGTCGCCGGTGATTTTGTAAATAAAGACGGTGTAGAAGGCTTCGCTGCCGGCCCATTGCGACGACCAGTCCCAGGTCCACTGCGTGGAATCGGAACCCAGCAGGTACAGCTGGGGGTCGTTAATCCACCAGTTGTTGTAGGCATATAAAAAGTTGGTGTAGGTATCGCGGCATTCGCCGGGAACCGTGATATGGTCATGAAGCCAGCTTATGCGCGACGAATCGGCATAAATACGCGGGCGTTCGGTGTGGATAAGCGGATATTGCGCCAAAACAAAAACCGAGGGCAGAATCAGGAATACGAAAAGCAATATTTTCTTTAGCATGATAAACAGCCCGGGGTGAAAACGATATGTGCCTGATGATAAAGCCAGCCCGAGCGAAGGGAATTCATCATCGCACCGGCCTGCTCTTAATGCCCTTCAAATGTAGCGTAATAAACTGAATAGGGCAATGCGACGCGCTGAGCTGTTTCAAATTTAATTTTCGGGAGGCCTGCCGGCCTGTAAAAAGCATAAAAGCAAGTACCTGTTGAAGCCGTGGGTGTTAAACCAAATGAATCCATGCCTTATCCCAAAAAAAAATCAGGCTGAATGCCGTAATATCTTACTCTTCCCCTCCACCATTTTGTATGCGTGTAAATCTTCCACTTTGTATTTAAACCGGGAGATTATTTAGCGTAAGATGATGGATTGTATGGCCCAGTCGTTCAATAATCCCGATTCTTTATTGGCCTGAACCAGGGCATATATTTTCGTGCCTGTTTTATTGGCAAATACAAAACGGCCTTCGGCATCCAGTAATTTCCCGCTGTTTTGGTTCTGCGGTATCATAAACTGTTCTAATTTATAGTTTGTGATATAATTCAGGTAAGTTCCATTATATACATCAATTTGTGAGCTTGTAGGTGTACTATACCCGTTTCCCTCAGCAATCACGAATACCCTGTCGGCGGCGGCAGAATGATCGGCCCAGTGCAGTATCTCCGCCGATTCGATGCTGCCGTTATATAACATATCATTGGCCTGCAGATCGGAAGTTTTATACACGCTTTTGCTGATGGTGAATATGCGTTGCCCGTCCTCCGAAAACCAGAAGTTACCCCAGGTATTGGCATCAAACTTTTCGTACAGGTAGTTTGCCGTGCCCGCTTGTATGTCCATTTTTTCGAGCGAACTGGAACTCCCGGTCGTTTCGCATAAATAGAGGAAATTGGTGTTGGGCTGAAGCTGTACCCGCGTATGATCGTAAATGGTATGATTTCCGGTCTGTGTGTGTAATGTTTCGGTGCCATCAGCATAATTAATGCATCTCAGGTATGTCCATTGCCCTTCGTTAGGGGTGATATAAGCCCATTTGTTGTCGCCCAGGGCAATATCAAAAGCATTGCAGCTAACGGGGTATTCTTTATCGATCTGGTTTGTAAGCAGGTTTACATAGGTCACAAATCCGTTCTGCCCCACCGCGGCCAGGCTTCCGTTACTGAGGACGGTAAGGCAGCGGGGTGTGGAGTTTAAGCTTACCGAGGTGGTTTGCCGGGTATCGGGATCGAGAATGGAAAGCCTGTTGGGATTGGCCGAAACAATGATGAATTTATTCGTCTCTTTACAGAATGTGGCGTCAATGATATTTCTGTCGAGTATCCATTTCGTATTATTAAACTGATTGAGCTGCGCCTTAAGCGTATCCCTTAGGTTCGCGTTATTGGTAAACACGATATCAGAATAATAGACGCCTGTTTGTAAGCCTGAGCGGTCGGCTGAAATCTTGATTTTTACCGAATCGCCTTTGTTTAAGGAACCTGAATTGGGTAGAATCGAATAATATGCTGCGAAAGCCGAATTCCAGGTGAAACTGCTGTTCCCCGTGTTTTTCAGGTAAACCTCTGTGTTTTCAGTAAAATAATCAAACAGTACAGGATTAGGTGTAATCTGCATGGTCACCGTTTTAGGTACTACCATAGTCACCGGCAGGGGGTTGAGCGCCGTTTCGGAATTGGAGGTGATGGTCAAACTGGCGGTATATGTATTGATATCTAAATGGCTTCTGTCGCAACGCACTATGACATTGCTTTTTTCGCCTTTAGCCAGGAAACCGTTCGACGAGGACAGGGAAATCCAATTTGTCGTATTGTCTATGGACCAGTTTAACAGTCCGGTTCCGGTATTCTCTATTACCAGGCTGGTTTCGGATATATTTGCCGGGAATGCTATTTCCGATACATTTGTTTTTATTTTCGGATGCCCTTTTACTGACATGATAACATATACCTGGGCCGTGCCGGCAATATCCGAAATGATGTTTATCTTCCCTTTGTAAATCCCTTCATTCAAATTATCCGTCAGAGGGGTGATATGTACCGGTTCTATTTTGCCGTCAACCGTTCCGGTCAAGGGATCAACCGTCAGCCAATCCGGTTTCTGGCTGATGGTGAATTCGGTTTTACCCTGTGGCTGTGTCGACAGGAATATTTCTTTCAGCGTTTCACTGTCAGTGATTACCAGGGTATCGGGCGAAACCTGCAGATGTATATCAAGCGGGGTGGTATTGTCTTTTTTACAGGTGCAGAATAAGAAGATACTTAAGAAAAGAGTCGCTGAAAATAATAATGAAAGTTTCATTTTTTCATTTTTTATTGTTGTGAATAATACGTATTTATTAATCTAATGCGCTTTTAATCAGTAGATAAGAAGGCTGTTTATGGATTTAGCCTCCTGCCGTTTTTGCGCAGTAAATATATAAACATTTCAGATACATGCTCAGGTTTAAAGCTTTTTTCTTAAACTTCAAAATGGACTGTTTTGTATCAGCCTGGATAGAACACAATGTGTCTCTTATCGTCTTAAACTGCAGTGTGGGACAAAAAAAATATCCCGACTTTTTCAAGACAGGATATTCAGATCAGTGAATGTGATAAACAAAACCAGAAATGAGCTCAATCGTAACTTCTGCTTCGCCGTGCACGAAGTTGTTAAGCAGGATCTGAAGAGTGAACAGGCTGTTTACGCCTGCAATAGTTTTTCGATGTCGAATTTCTTCATTTTCAGAAAAGCATTTGTCACCCTGCCAGCCCTGGCCGGGTCGCTCATTAAAGCAGGGAATATAGCCGGAAGGATCTGCCACGAGACCCCGAATTTATCCTTAAGCCAGCCGCAGTTGCTTTCCTGACCTTCTGCAGTGAGTTTATCCCAATAGTCATCAATTTCTTCCTGTGTTTCGCAAAATACCTGGAACGAGATGGCTTCAGTGAACCTGAATAAAGGCCCTCCGTTTAGCGCAACAAACCGCTGCCCATTGATACTGAAATCTACCGTGATAACGTTGCCTTCCTTCTGTCCGTGTATTTCGAATCCTTCTTTCCCATAACGGCTCATATTGTTGATGGTTGAGTTCCGGAATACAGAAGTGTAAAACAGCGCTGCTTCTTCGGCCTGAGTATCAAACCACAGGCAAGGTATAATCGGTTGGATCATTTTTTAGGGATTTAAAGTTTAATTCAGCGTATTCTTTGAAATGGTTCAGGATAGCCTGCCACCCGCCTTGCTGTAATTCAATGCTATGGGTGTCCTCTGCTTCGAAGGTTTCAACTATCCTTGTTCCATTTCCGGTGCTTAGGAATTCGATCCGGACTTTTCGCTCATCCCCAAGTGTATATTCGATCAGCTCCGTGGTTTTCACAGCCGTGTAAACTCCGTAGAAATCAAAACCCATGCTGCCGTCTTTGGCTTTCATACGGGAAAGGAATTTACCGCCTTCGCGCAAATCGTTCGTGGCCTTTGAAGTATGCCAATCGTCGGAAGCAGCGTTCCATTTCATTATGTCGGCAGCTGTAGTCCAGAGTTTCCAGGCTACGTTTACAGGCACATGAATTTCGGACTGCACGCTGATCTTTGTCCTGTTATTTTCCGGCATAGCTTCAGGGATTTGAAATGCAGTTAAACATCCATTGTACCCCGAACTGGTCGGTACAACTGCCATAATAAGCGCCCCAGAACGTATCCTGCAGCTCCATGGTAACCTTGCCTCCGCCCGACAAAGCCACGAAAAGCCTTTCGGTTTCTGCCCGGCTGTCCGGTTCCAGGTTGATATGTACGTTGTTCCCTGCTATAACACTAAATCCCATCGATTCAGGAGCATCTGTACCCATGAGTATATGCCCGCCCGGTATAGCCAATTCTATATGCATAATGAGGTTTTTATCTTCCTCTGCCATGGGAGGCATATCTTCATTTGCCGGTATGTCACCGAAACGGGCGGGTCCGTTGTCTCCAAATTCACCGCCGAAGACGGATTTGTAAAATAAGAATGCTTCCTCCGTATTACGGGGAAAATTCAGGTATGTGCTTACCCTGGCCATAATCGTTTTTGGATCAGATCAATTTTCTGGGGAGTAAGCCGATTTAGGCAAACAGTTTTGAGAGCCTAAAAAGAAAGAATTTGACATCTGTCACCCCTCTCAGGTTAGCCCTGAAGCCTTTTATTTTAGAGTTGAAAGATTCTGCATTGG
>CAIPFN010000264.1 GCA_903864265.1 uncultured Bacteroidales bacterium
ACCTTTCCCACTCAACTCTCACTTTAACCTTTAACCTTTAACCTTTCCCACTCACCTCTCACTTTAACCTTTAACCTTTAACCTTTCCCACTCAACTCTCACTTTAACCTTTAACCTTTAACCTTTAACCTTTAACCTTTAACCTTTCCCACTCACCTCTCACTTTAACCTTTAACCTTTAACCTTTAACCTTTAACCTTTAACCTTTAACCTTTAACCTTCCTCCTCTAACCTTCCTTCTCACACCGTCTTCATCTCATGAATCTCCAGCCTGAGTTCAGTTTCAAGTAATTTATAATATTCGTTAAAGGTGCTGATCAGTTCTCTGATTTCGGCCAGGACGCCGTCTTTGCGGCTGTCGTTGTTAATTTTCAGTATAAGTTCGCACATCACGGGAGTGGACACCAGGTCGATACTCGATTTGATTTTATGAGAAGCCGAAGCGATGGCTGCGAGGTCGCCGGCCGAATCCCCGGCATTTAACTCTGCCACGTAGGTGGGAGTTATTTCGAGGAATTTAGCAAGCATCTTGTTGAGTTGAACCTGGTCGGAGCCAATCATTTTTTCGAGACGCGACACATCGGAAATCACCAATCCGCCGGCCGCTTTTTCCTGTTGCAGGTTTTGGGTTTTGCTTTTCGAAACATTGGAAATAATTTTCCTGAACAGGTCGTCGGCCTCAAAAGGTTTCGAAATATACCCCTGCATACCTGCTTCTTCGCATTTTTCGACTATTCCCTTGATTACATTGGCTGAAAGTGCCAGTATAGGAGTGGTAACTTTTAATTCTTCGCGAATCATTTTGCTGGCCGTCATCCCATCCATAACCGGCATCTGTATATCCATCAGAATAATATCGAATACCTGGTTTTGAACAGCATCCACCGCTTGTTGCCCGTTGCCTGCCACCACCACTTTGGCTTCCCATTTTTCGAGCATGGCTTTAGCCAGGATCTGGTTCAGTTTATTATCTTCCACCAGAAGTATAGTGTAGCCCACCAGCGAATTATTCTCCAACCCTTTATCCTGCCCGGCTACCTGGGCATCCTGAATTTCAGCCATCTGCATATCAATTGAAAAATAAAACCTGCTGCCTATATTTTTGGTACTTTCAATACTGAGGGTGCCGCCCATCAATTCAACAATCTGTTTGCTGATTGCCAGGCCGAGCCCTGTACCTCCATGTGTTCGTGAAATGGTATCGTTCTCCTGCTTAAAACGTTCAAATATCTTTCCCTGGTTTTCCTCACTAATCCCTATTCCGGAATCCTGGACCTCAAACCGAATCCTGTCAGTATTTCCGGATTCGCTTTCCAATACGCAACGTATTTCAATTTTCCCCTCAGGGGTGAATTTCAATGCATTATTGGTGAGGTTCGAGAGCACCTGCTGCAGGCGCAGCGGATCGCCAATATGGCTTTGGCCGATGCGTTTATCAATATGGTATTTCAGTTCTATCTTATTTTCTTTTGCACTATATACATGTGAGTTATACACTCTCTTCAGAACATCATGTATATTGAAACAGGTTTCTTCCATCAGCATTTCGCCGGATTCGATTTTCGAGAAATCAAGAATATCATTGATAATCATCAGCAAATGATCGGAAGAGGTTTTGATATTGTCGATAAGCCGGTTGTTCGGCCCGGTGATTCCTGCGCTGTGTAACATACGGACCATCCCCACCATGGCATTCAGCGGATTACGGATTTCGTGGCTCATAATAGCCAGGAACCTGCTCTTGGCCTGGTTGGCGGCTTCAGCCGCTTCAACGGCCTGCTCCAGGGCATTATCGGCCATTTTCCTGCTGGTTATATCGCGGGCAATGCCTGTGGTTCCAAGTAAACTCCCGTTGTGATCCACAATAGGAGCACGAAAGATCTCGAACCAAACGGTTTTGTGTTTGAAATCTATCAGTTCTTCAACGCTTCGTAATTCAAGGTCCTCCATCACCAATTTATCCTGATCGATAAAATGACCGGCAGCCTCATTGTTCCACAAATCCATGGCCGTCTTGCCGATCACATCATCCTCAGAAGTGATGCTGAAATAGTCCATAAACGGTTTGTTAACCGCCAGGTACCTGCTGTCGACATCTTTGAGCCACATCTGGAAAGGGACATTATTGAAAATGGCTTTCAGCGAGGCTTCCCGGTTACGAAGGGCTTCATCCGTCCTTTTCCTGTCGTTCACATTGCACAGCAGGTCGGCCAGCACCTGTAAAAAAGTAATTTCCTCGGTACTCCATGTTTTTACTGATTTTACCGAATCGAAACCTACAAAGCCCAGGCACTCATTGTGTAGGATCAGGGGTAGGGTAATAAGGGTTTTTATGCCCTGAGGTTCCAGGATTTTATACAGGGCATCCTCCGCATCCAGTTTTTTTACGTCCGGAATCATCACCATTTCTCCCTTTTTATGCTTTCCGACCCAGTGAGGGAACAACTCGTTCGAAATTTGCTGCAGCTTGCCTATTTCGGGTGAAATGCCTCTGGCGCACCATTCATGGGTATTCGACATGGTGTTTTTAAGGAAATCGTATTCGAAAATGTACACCCTGTCGATGTCATTGCCCTGACCTATCACCGAAAGAAGCCTGTCGACCGCTTCGTTGCTGCTTTCGACCGGGATATTGATAAATTCGGTCGCCAGGTGGGTGAGCAGGTTTTGAAGGTTCAATAATTTATTCAGTTTTGCTTCGGCTTCCTTGCGTTCGGAAATATCGCGTATGGTACCTTCGATATAACCCGGTTTGCCGTCAGCACTCCTGATCAGGTGGCTGGTGATGGATACGGGAATATGCTTTCCACTCCTGTGGATGAACAGGTTTTCATAATCATTGATGGATCCCTTTTCAAACAGCAGTTTGACCATACGGTCGCGGCTCTCGGTATCGGCATACACCGTTTTGACCGATTTCCCCAGCAGTTCTTCCGGCCGGTAACCCGACAATGGGAAAACCGAAGGCGAAAGATCGGTGATTATCCCGTTTAAATCCGAACGGTAATATAAATCGAGAAATGAATTGAAGATGGACTGGTACTTCTCGGCAACATTCCGGAGCTCAGATTCTATTTTTTTATATTCCGAAATATCGTGGCTGATCCCGATAATGCCGGTTACTTTTCCTTTTTCATCAAAGTGAGGAATTTTAGTTCCCTGCACCCATATTTCTTTCCCTTTCAGGGTGGTAAGCACTCCGTCCCTGTGGATCACCGGGATACCGGTTCGGGCTATCGTCTGATCTTCCAGTTCGGTTGTGGAAGCAACATCGTTGCTATAAAAATCAGAATCCTTTTTCCCTATCACTTCCGATATATCCTTTGCGCCCAGAAGTTCGGCTTCGGCCTTATTGAGTAATATTTTCCGTCCTTCACGGTCTTTTACATACAAGGGATCCGGTATATTCTGGATAATAGCATGCAGAAGGCTGCGTTCGTTGCAGTAGCTTTCCTTATCGTTACAAAAATTCTTTAGTTTTTCCGAAACCTGACAGGTATGGGAAAGCATAGTAACAACAGTTAAAAACGGCTGAATGACAGCCGATTCCGGCGTTTCACGGAATTGGAGAAGCAGCAGGCCAAAGCCAGCCAGCAGGAAGCCATGAAAAGGGTTGGCTTCAACTTCAACCTGGCGATATAGCATATCCCCGCTAAAACCTGTAAATAATGAGGGGGCCAGGTTCAGCAATAGCTCCTGATTTCTGCTGTTCACTCCTTCGGCTGAAACTACCTGATTACCTTCATCAGTACATCGGATTACCATAGCACCGCTACAGTTCAGCTTTTCAATAAACAGGGGCATAGTATGAGTAAGCAGTTCGCAACCGGTATTGGTACCAATTGAAACCGCCAGCTCAAGCATAAGACCTTCCATATTGCTATTTGATGCCATCAGGGAACTTATTTGAGTAATTATACAACCGACAACCCATATTATGGTTCTGATTATCCGGGGGTGTCCTGCTCAATACATGCATGCTTTCCTTATTGTTGTTTATACTTTATTGCACTAATTATTAATATACTTCTGCAGAAAAAGTAATACACTGCATAGGATGATTTTTCCCAACATTTGGCAGTTTTATTTGAAGAGCTGCGGCTCAGCAAATTTTATGGCTTACTGTATTCTGCACAAGCAAAAGACAGGATGTTTATGACATTTCATTTACTGTCGCGGCTGAACGTCAAAACACACGGGGCTTTGGAATAAGGCTTTTCACCTGCCGAAACCGGGAGAATTCCTGAGGTATAAACATACTTAAGCCAATGTGCCACGGCTCCCGGCCAAAGTCAATCTTTCGGGGCTTGCGATGCTGTCATTACGCATTCTCTCCGTCCCCTGTTTTCCTCTTGCCTTATCGCCTGTTGCCCATTTTCGCCTAAAGGTTGTATTTACTGATCATCCTATACACTGTCGCCCGGCTGATGTCGAGTTTTTGAGCGACCAGCACGGCGTTTTTATTGTACACTTTCAGGAAATGACTCAGAATATTCACATTATATTGCTCCATGCTTAATTCCTGATCCAGCATATAATCGCCTTCCTGCATAGCCTGTAGCTGAATATCATCAGGCATGATAATTTTACCTTCCGAAAGTATGACGGATAACTCTATAATGGATTTCAGTTCCCTGATATTCCCTGGAAAACGGTATGCCAGTATTTTTTTCTGGGCCAGGGATGAAAGTGATTTCAAGGGCTCGGAGTTTTCCTTGCAGAATAACTTTACGAAATAATTGGCAAGCACCAAGATGTCGCTTCCCCGGTCGCGCAAGGGAGGAAGACTGATAGGCAGCCCCATAAGCCTGTAATACAGGTCCATACGGAATTTACCTTCCTTCACCATGGAGGCCAGGTCCTTATTGGAGGCGGTTATGATACGCACATCGATAGGGATTTGCTTATTGGAACCCACCCTGATGATTTCCCTTTCCTGTATCACCCTGAGCATCTTGCTCTGCATATTCAGGTCCATCTCGGATATTTCGTCGAGAAAAAGGGTCCCTTTATTGGCTTCTTCAAATTTCCCTATCCGCTGGGCTATGGCTCCGGTGAAAGCGCCTTTTTCGTGCCCGAACAACTCGCTTTCAATCAGATCGCCCGGGATGGCGCTGACATTGATCGCCACAAACGGATTTTTACTCCTGTTCGAATTATAGTGTAAGGCCTTGGCTACCAAATCCTTTCCCGTGCCGGTTTCACCATATATTGACACACTGATGTTGTTATTCAGGGCCTTCTGCATAAGCGCAAAAACTGATTTTATAGGCGCACACTGCCCGATAATCAGATTTGAAAAGGAGTATTTCTCGGTTACAGCTTCTTTCAGGTTTTCATTTTCCTGCTTAAGCTTGTAATTTTCCTGTATGTGGGTAAGCGCACTCCACAGGCGCTTCGGGGCATCGTCATTTTTAACAATGTACTCGTAGGCACCTTCTTTCAGCAAATCAATAGCCGTGGTAATATCCTCCTGCCCCGAAATCATGATCACAGGGATGGAAGGATTGGTTTTATTAATCCGGGCCAGGGCTTCCCCTCCGGTACATCCCGGCAAAGAATAATCCAGCGTAATCGCCATAGGGCGTTTGTAAAGATTCAATAAACAATCCTCGGCATTCGAAAACTTTTCTACCTCGTAGTCAGGATTCATTTTCAGATTGTACTCCAGCAGATCAGCATACCAGGCATCATCTTCAACAATGAAAATCAATAACGGTCCCATACAGGAATATTTATCTTCAAAAATACTGAATATTTATCAAATTGATACAAATATCTCATAATGGAACAGACTATTTATCTTTTGCAATTCTATATGCTTGGTTATCAACCGAATGAATAAACGGAACAACTTTTGCAGAAGTGTAATAAAATATTACATTATGCTTATTCAGTTAATCGACAATAACCGGTTTTATGTTTCAGTACTGATAGAAATGCTGCGAAAA
>CAIPFN010000265.1 GCA_903864265.1 uncultured Bacteroidales bacterium
AAAAAATAAAGGGTTGTCCTAAATAATCTTCACTTAATCCTAAAATATCATTAGCAACATCATTAATTGACCTTTCGTGCCAATCTATCGGATTTCTATAAGAGCAAAAATGAAAATAGCAGTTCCGGTTACCGGTGACAAGCAGGTGGATGGTCATTTCGGCCATTGCGAATATTACAGTATTTTCAGCATTTCGGCTGAAGGAGAAATTACCGGGGTGAAAACCATACCTTCGGTGGAAGGCTGCGGCTGTAAATCGAACATTGCAGGTGTTTTAGCCGCCGATGGGGTAACAATTATGCTCGCCGGGGGAATTGGAGGAGGAGCCATCAATGTGCTGTTTAATTCAGGTATTGACGTGGTGAGGGGATGTTCGGGCGATGCAGCCGAAGTGGTAAAAAGCTTCGTGGCAGGTACCCTTACCGATAGCGGCGAAAGCTGTCACCAACATGCAGCGCACCAGGCCGGAACGGACGGGCATCAGTGTGGCCATTAGGGAGTTTAAGTGCATGGAGTACTTAAAGTGCCTGGAGTACTTGGAGTGCTTAAATAATGAGGCTGGTGGCTGAAGGGTTTATCTTTAGGGTAATTTTGTGAGCTCATACGCCGCCTTCTAATCGATGGAGTATAATGCAAGTCTTTAAAAATATATTTCAATTTTACATGCAGGGCTTTAAGAGCATGACTGTGGGTAAGAGGTTATGGGCGATCATAATCATCAAACTGATCATCCTTTTCCTGGTATTGAAACTGTTTTTCTTTCCTGATCTTCTCAAAACGAATTTCAAAACCGACGAAGAGCGGAGTAACCATGTAATCGAACAACTTACGAAGTAAATAAATAACTGATGGAACACATTGATTTTTCGCTCGTTGACTGGTCGCGGGCACAATTCGCGCTCACAGCCATGTATCACTGGTTGTTTGTGCCGCTCACCCTCGGGCTTTCGTTTATCGTAGCTTTCATGGAGACCCTGTACGTAAAGACCGGGAACCCTGAATGGAAACGCATCACCAAATTCTGGATGACACTTTTTGGGGTGAATTTCGCCATTGGCGTGGCAACCGGGATCATCCTCGAATTTGAATTCGGCACTAACTGGTCGAACTATTCCTGGTTCGTAGGCGACATTTTCGGTGCTCCGCTGGCCATCGAAGGTATTATGGCATTTTTCCTCGAGAGCACCTTTATTGCCGTGATGTTTTTCGGATGGAATAAGGTAAGCAAGAAGTTCCACCTTCTTTCCACCTGGCTGGTGGCTGTTGGAGCGAACCTATCGGCACTATGGATACTGGTTGCAAATGGCTGGATGCAAAATTCTGTAGGAATGAGATTTAACCCCGACACGGCACGCAACGAAATGGTGAATTTCTGGGAAGTGCTCTTCTCACCAGTGGCTATTAACAAGTTCCTTCATACCATTTCATCGGGTTTTGTGCTGGCCTCGGTATTTGTAGTAGGGGTGAGCGCGTGGTTCCTGCTCAGGAACAGGGAGCATTTATTTGCAAAACGAAGCATCATAGTGGCTGCCGTATTCGGGTTGGTGACCTCGTTATTCGTAGTACTTACCGGCGATGGTTCAGCCCGGAACATGGCCAGTTTCCAGCCTATGAAATTTGCTGCCATGGAAAACCTCTATGTAGGTCAGCAGAATGCACCCCTGGTTGCCATCGGTATACTGAAGGAGGATGTTAAAGATAAAGGTCACAAGCGACAGGATTTCAGGTTCGAAATTGAAATTCCGAATATGCTCTCGTATATGGCATTTCTGGATCCCAACGCTTATGTTCCGGGTATAAAAGACCTGGTGCATGGTAACCCTGAACGGCATATACTGTCGTACAAAGAGAAATGCGAAAAAGGGAAGCTGGCGATACTCTCACTTGCCGAGTACACCAAAGCAAAGAAAGCAGGGAACGACAGCCTCACTAAAGCGGCGCTGGCCACGTTTGAGGAAAACTACAGGCACTTCGGCTATGGCTATTATGCCGGCCGCGACGTACACGAACTGATACCCAGCGTTCCGACAACCTTCTACTCTTTCCGGACCATGGTGGGTTTGGGATTCCATTTCCTGCTGCTTTTCTTCGTGGTATTATGGCTCACGCTTAAAAACAGGATCGCGTCCAACAAATGGGTTCTTTATACTGCCTTATGGACTATTCCGCTGGCTTATATCGCTTCCGAACTGGGATGGGTAGTAGCCGAAGTACCTGTAGTTTTCCTCAAACGTGGCCAGC
>CAIPFN010000266.1 GCA_903864265.1 uncultured Bacteroidales bacterium
GAATTAAATAAGACTTACGCCATAATCTTCTAAAAAAATGTTACCTGAAATTAAATTAGCATCCCGGATCAGACCAACCAAAACCAATATTTTCCTTTTGTCAGAACTATCGGGATTGCCGAAAGGCATATTCGATGAAAAAGAAATCATATATATAACCCAAAGGTTGGCAGTTAAAAATCAGCAGACCGTAATCTTAAATAAACTGGGGCACATCAGCGTAATATGTAGGATTGACACTACAAAAGATGCCAACGAGGACAAACAACTTGAAAAATGCCGCAAAACCGGCGAAAGCCTGCTCAGTTTCATAGGTGAGCACAAAACCAGTTCGGTTTGCATCATCGATATCGACCATAAAGTAAATGAAACTCTGGCTTTTGCCGAAGGCATGGTATTAGGGAATTATCAGTTTCTGAAATACCGCAAGGACCGAGATGAAAAGGAATCCACACTCAGGAAGGTTGAAGTCATCAGTTCAGGGCTTGGGCAAAATAGAATTACAGAGCTCAATATCCTCTGTAAAGCAGTATATACCTGCCGCTCCTTAATCAACGAACCGCTTTCCACGCTGAATGCCGAAAAGCTGGCTTTGGATTTTGAAGTAATGTCGCAGCAAGCAGGCATCAAGATAGAAATCCTGAATAAACAAAAAATAGAAGCGTTAAAAATGGGAGGGCTTCTGGCTGTAAACCTCGGAAGCATCGATCCGCCAACCTTCAGCATCATGGAGTACAAACCGGAGAATGCTGTGAATACTCTTCCCATAGTTTTTGTCGGGAAAGGGGTGGTTTACGACACGGGCGGCCTAAGCCTGAAGCCAACCTCATCGATGGACACCATGAAATGTGATATGTCGGGAGCGGCAGCAGTAGCATCGGCCCTGTATGCCATTGCCCTCGCCCAACTGCCGGTATATGCCGTGGCTCTCGTTCCCGCCACCGACAACAGGCCTGATGGCAATGCTTACGTTCCAGGCGATATCATCACGATGATGGATGGCACCACGGTGGAAGTACTGAATACCGATGCCGAAGGACGCATGATCCTGGCTGATGCCTTGACTTATGCCAAAAAATATAATCCTCTCCTGGTCATCGACATGGCGACTCTCACCGGGGCCGCGGAGGCCGCCTTAGGGCGTATCGGCATTGCCGGAATGCACAATAAAGCAGAGCAGTACTTCCCGCAACTGCTCAAATCAGGATATCATGTTTGCGAGCGTATTGCCGAATTCCCTTTCTGGGAAGATTACGAAGACTTGCTGAAATCAGAAATCGCCGACCTGAAAAACATAGGAGGCCGCTTTGCCGGGGCTATTACAGCCGGAAAATTCCTGCAGCACTTTACCGATTACCCCTGGATTCACCTGGATATTGCCGGGCCGGCATTTCTCGACAAACGCGATGCCTATCGCACCATAGGAGGCAGCGGGGTCGGGGTACGGTTGCTTTTTGATTTTGTAAAAGAATTTGCTAACAGCAACCATGCGGATGGGAAAAGCGTTCCTGAAAACGACAACAACATGCAGACTGACGTTCCCGCCATTGAACCACCGGTTGAAAAAAGAGAATTTAAACTTAAGACAGGGAAGAAAAAGGGAGGGAAGAAAGCAGGGAAAGGGAGGAAAGGAAGGGATTGAGGGGATTGAGAGGATTGACGGGATTGACGGGATTGATGGGATTGAGGGGATTGACGGGATTGACGGGATTGACGGGGAGACAAGGGGACAAGGAGACATGGCGACATGGTGACAAGGCGACAAAGCGAGATGGTGACAAGGCGATATGGGGACTTGGGGACTCGGTGGACAAGAAGACGTGGCGATGTAGCGACCTGGTGAGGGGCGAGGGACGAAGGGGCGGGAAAGGCCTGTTTGCCGGGTTAAGCTTTAATCAGCCTGCGTGTAGCCGAAAGCGGATCGTGGAGGTCGAAGCGGATCAATGCCAGTTCAGGGCCATCGTGTGCAGCCGAAAAACAATAGGTTCTGGCTAAGGATTGTTTCCATGCGCCGGTGATACGAGCCGACTCGTGTATATGTCCATGCATGGTAATATAAGGCTGTCGCTGATCGATAAACTCACGTATTGCTTTGCTACCAACATTTATCGAATAAGGGTTCAGTTCAGCAGATCCATTTTGCGTGGAAGCATGATCGAGGAGCGTTTGAAAAGGGGGAGAATGAAACAGAAACACACTGAATTCAAGTTCATCCGTGCTTACAAGGGCCTTCAAATCCTTTTCTATCGTTGCATTCTTTGGATCATAGTCCGGCGGCACCGAATGATACCCGTCGGCCGGGGCAATACTACCGGGGGAAATCTCAGTTGAAATATCGAACCTGTCCCAATCCTTGATCCTGAAGGGGGTGGGGGGCACACAGGCATAACCGTAAAAACGGTATTTCCCTATCACCACACATTGGTTATGCAGGTTTCGCCACAAGTCCGTTTTTTCACCCAGGGCCACAGCATCGAATACGATCTTATGATCATCATTCCCGGGGATCAGGAATACTTCAGGATAGGCACAATCCATTGTTTCCTGCAAGCCCATAAACTTATGCATCAGGAAATCCTCCATAAAACCATTATCTTCAGCCGGATTAAAGGAGGCATGCAAACTCCGGTGAGGTAACAAATCCCCTCCCAGGAAGACAAAATCAGGCTTTTCCTTCTTGATTGCTTTAAAAAGCGCGTTATAGCGGTTTATGTTGCCGTGCAGGTCGCTCACAAAAAAGCAGGTGTTCATCGAAAGGAAAGGTTAAAGGTTAAAGGTTAAAGGTTAAAGTGGGGAGAGAGAAGGGGGGACA
>CAIPFN010000267.1 GCA_903864265.1 uncultured Bacteroidales bacterium
ATGATTTTACGGTGAAGATAAAAATTGTGGGTGATGAAATTCCGGCACAACTGTTCATACAGTCGGGTAGGAACAGCTATCGTATGGAAAAGGAAAGTAATATACTGTACAGTTATACCTTCCGGAACCTGCAACAGAATACGCCTTTTGTTATTATAGCCGAGCAATACAATTCGAAGGAATATATCATTAAAATACTGCCTAAGCCTATCATACTCTCGTTCGATGTGCTGGCTGAATATCCTGCATACCTGGGCCGTAAAAACGAAACCATGGCCAATACGGGTGATCTCACGGTACCGGCCGGGACGAAGCTGACCTGGAAGTTCTTTACCCGCGATACGCGAAAGTTACTGTTCCGGATAGGAGGGAAGCTGAGTGAAGTAACCGCCGGGAAGTCAAACACATTTACGATGACTTCCCGTATGATGGGGGGCTCGCCATATTCAGTAATCATAGGCAATGAATATTTCAGCAACCGCGATTCCTTATCCTACCTGGTGAATGTGATACCCGATCTCTATCCTTCCATATCGGTCGAAGAGTTCAGGGACTCCGTGTACGACAACCGCCTGTATTACCAGGGAACCGTAAAAGATGATTACGGATTGAGTCGCCTGGCCTTTAGCTGGTCGGTAAAGAAAGCAGGATCGGAAAATGCCGCGCCTGAGGTTAAAACACGCGAAATACCTTTGAATAAATCGTTGCTGCAGCAGCAGTTCTTCTATTTTATGGACATGTCGACCCTTTTCGTGCAACCCGGCGATGAAGTGGAATATTATTTTGAAATCTGGGATAATGACGGAGTAACAGGCAATAAATCAACACGTTCAACCAAACATATCTTCAAAATACCTACGCTGGATGAGATTGAAAAAATGACGGACCGGAAGAATGACGACATCAAAGACAAGATGGAATCGGTTATCAGGCAGTCGCAGTCGTTACAGAAGCAGGTTGAGGATATGCAAAAGAAAATGGTGGATAAAAAGGAAGTGGGCTGGCAGGAAAAACAGACTTTGAAGCAATTGCTTGATAAGCAGAAATCACTTCAGGAGCAGGTTCAGCAGATACAAAACGAGAATAAGGAGAAGAGCCTGCAGGAAAACCAGTATAAGGATATTCCCCCTGAACTGATGCAGAAACAACAGCAGTTGGAAGATTTGTTCAATAAAGTGATGACCGACGACATGAAGAAAATGTACGAGGAATTGCAGAAAATGCTCGAGAAGATTGACAAGGACAAGGTGGCCGAAATGCTGGATAAAATGAAGGACGATTCCAAAGGTATGGAAAAGGAACTGGATCGCAACCTTGAGTTGTTCAAACAACTGGAAGTAGAAAAAAAGCTTCAGGAAAACATCGATAAACTCAGCAAGCTCGCAGAAGAGCAGAATAAACTGGGTGATGAAACTAAAGAAGCCGGCAAGGAAAACCTGGATAAACTGAAGGAAAAGCAGGATGATTTAAATAAGCAATTCGATCAGCTGAAGGATGATATGAAGGAGTTGCTGAAGAAAAACAGTGAACTGGAAGAACCAAATAAGCTGGAGAGTACCGAAGCCGACGAGAAGGATATTGACCAGGATATGGATAAGAGTTCGGAAGAGATGAAAGCCGGGAAGTCACAGAAAGCTTCGCAATCGCAAAAGAGCGCTTCGGGAAAAATGAAAAAGCTCAGTGATAAGCTCATGACTATGCAGCAGGAAATGGAGAAGGAAAGTGAAGGGGAGGATATGGAAGCCATGCGGCAGATACTGGATAACCTGGTCAGGATTTCATTCGAACAGGAAGCGGTGATGAAGGAACTGGATGTGGTTAGTACTACCAATCCGAAATACCTGCAGGTGATACAAAAACAGAAAAACCTGAAAGACGATCTGAAGATTGTGGCCGATAGCCTGTATGCACTCAGCAAGCGGCAGGCCAGCATCGAACCTTTCATCCTGAGGGAACTCACGGCAGTGGATAATAACATGGATGATGCTGTGGCACAGCTGAATAGCCGTTCGGTTGCTCCTGCAAAAACAAGGCAGCAGTACGCCATGACCTCGGTGAATAACCTGGCCCTGATGCTTTCGGAATCCTTGAAACAGATGCAGCAGAATATGCAGAGTAAGGGATCAGGGAAGTCCAGTTCGCAATGTAAAAAGCCCGGAGGTTCGGGCGGGAAAATGAAATCCATGCGGCAGATGCAGGAGCAGATGAACAAGCAGCTGCAGCAAATGAAGGAAGGTATGCCTTCGCCTGGCAAGCAGGGATCACAGGGTCAGAAACAGATGAGTGAAAAGTTTGCGCGCATGGCTGCCCAGCAGGAAGCCCTAAGGCAGAAAATGCAGGAGTACGGTCAGGAATTGCAGAACCAGGGAACCGGGGTGGATAAGGGTATAAAAGAAATGATGCAGCAGATGGATCAAACCGAGACGGACCTGGTAAATAAGCGCCTGAACCTGGAAACCATGAAACGGCAACAGGAAATTGTGACCCGTATGCTGGAGTCGGAAAAGGCGGAACAGCAAAGGGAACTCGATAGCAAACGCGAATCAACGGAATCGAAGGATATTTTCTATAATAATACAGCTAAGTATTTAGAATACAACAAGATAAAGAACAAAGAAACAGAATTGTTCCGTACCGTACCGCCTAATTTGAAGCCTTTTTACAAATCAAAGGTGAACGCCTATTTTCTCTCATTTGAATAAATAATACAGCACCATGATAAGCTTTACATCCGTTGACATACCGTACGTTCTTAAAAATAAGCTCAAAGTCAGGAATTGGGTGAAATCCATATTGCAGGCCGAAGGAAAAACGCCGGGTGATATCACCTATATTTTCTGTAACGACGACTACCTGGGAAGTATGAATGAAACCTACCTGAAACACAACACCCTCACCGATATTATCACTTTTGATTATACGGAAAAGGAAAAATATGCCGGGGATATTTTTATTAGTTTGGAGCGGGTGACCGAAAACGCCGGCAGTTTCAAGGCCTCTTTTGCCGAAGAGCTGGGCCGGGTGATGGCTCATGGGGTATTGCACCTTTGTGGGTATAAAGATAAAAAGGCGGATGATCAAAAGGTGATGAAAGCGAAGGAGGATTTTTACCTGCTTTCGTTCCCGAATTTATAAGATACCCTGCAAGCCATATGCAGCAAGGCTTGCAGCCATTGTTCCACGTGAAACATTTTCGAATTGTTTAAAGAATACGATATTATAGTAGTGGGTGCCGGGCATGCCGGATGTGAGGCAGCCGCTTCTGCGGCCAGGCTGGGTTCGTCGGTATTGCTGGTAACCATGCATATGGGCACGATTGCTCAAATGTCGTGCAACCCGGCCATGGGAGGGATAGCCAAAGGACAGATCGTGCGTGAAATTGATGCCCTGGGCGGACAATCGGGGATAATTACCGATCATACTATGATACAATTCCGTATGCTTAACCGCTCCAAAGGACCCGCCATGTGGAGTCCCCGCGCTCAGAGCGACCGAATGCGGTTCTCGGAAATGTGGAGGCTGACTCTCGAAGGAATTCCCAATGTGGATTTCTGGCAGGATACAGTAACGGCCTTGTCGGTTAAAGATGGTTTTGTCACGGGAATTCATACCGCGATGGGATATCACATTGCAAGTAAAGCGGTGGTACTCACCAATGGCACATTTCTGAACGGCTTAATTCATATAGGAATGAAATCGTTCGGGGGCGGCCGCATAGGGGAGAAGGCAGCCACCGGTCTGACGGAAAACCTGGTGCAGTTGGGTTTTGAATCCAGCCGGATGAAGACGGGTACCCCGGTGAGAATTGATGGCAGGTCCATAGATTTTTCGCGTATGGAAGAGCAGGCCGGGGATGAAAACTCGGGTAAGTTCTCCTTTACCGATACTCCTGCACTGACAAAACAACGACCCTGTTTTATTACTTATACTTCCCCCGAGGTACATAAAGTACTGGAAACCGGCTTTCATGAATCGCCCATGTTTACGGGGCGCATTGAAGGAATCGGTCCACGGTACTGCCCTTCCATCGAAGATAAAATCAACCACTTTGCCGATAAAACCCGGCATCAGCTGTTCGTGGAACCCGAGGGCTGGGATACCGCTGAATACTACCTGAACGGCTTTTCTTCGTCCTTGCCTGCAGAGATTCAGGTGAAGGCCCTGCACCTGATAGCAGGGCTCGAGAAGGCAAAAATCTTCCGGCCGGGCTATGCCATTGAGTATGATTATTTTCCCCCAATTCAGCTGCAATATACACTGGAAACCAAGTTGGTGCAGAATCTTTATTTTGCCGGGCAGATTAACGGAACCACAGGCTATGAGGAAGCCGCCTGCCAGGGTTTGATGGCGGGAATCAACGCGCATCTGAAAATTTCGGAAAAGGATCCGTTTATATTAAAGCGTTCGGATGCCTATATAGGCGTTTTAATTGATGACCTGATTACCAAAGGAGTCGACGAGCCATACAGGATGTTTACCTCAAGGGCTGAATACCGCATTTTGCTGCGGCAGGATAATGCGGATCTGCGACTGACGCCGGCCGGGTTTAAGCTGGGACTTGCATCGGCCGATAGGTTAAATCGGGTTCAAACCAAGTTGGAGTGGGTGGATAAGATCACTTCTTTTATGCGCACCACCAGCGTAAGTCCTGATCAGGTGAATGGTTTCCTGGAGAGTGCCGATACCGCTCCCATACGTCAAAAGGTGAAGCTGGAGGCCCTGTTGCTGAGGCCCCAGGTATCACTCAGCCAGATGATAGCTCATATAGATTTTCTACGACAGTTTACACAGCAGGTAGGAGAGGGTGCAGAAGAAATTCTCGAGGAAACTGAAATACTCATCAAGTACGATGGCTATATCAACAAAGAACAGGAGATAGCCGAAAAGTTATCGAAGTTTGATGATATGCCGTTAAAGCCGGATTTTGATTACCATAGCCTTCCTTCGTTATCCACCGAAGCCAGGCAAAAGCTTTCACGCATACGTCCGGCTACCATTGGGCAGGCTTCACGGATAAGCGGGATTTCACCTTCCGATATTTCTGTATTGCTTGTCTTTCTAGGGAGATAGAAGGTGTTCCACGTGGAACATTCAAAACATGACCCGGCATAACAAGGGAATGGAAAAACCTTGCGGGATAAAAAAACGTTAAGGAACGTGAACCGGAGGGCGTGATCCGGGGAAGCGGGAGGAATAAACATCAGCCGATTTAAACTATTTGCCCATTGGAGCCAATGGGACTACAACCGAACCTACACCGAACACATACCTACTGAATGGAATTATTAAAGAATTGTCCTGTTTGCGGATCCGTTGAATTTGTTCCGTTTTTGTCCGGGAAGGATTACTTCCTGAGCGGCGAAACCTTCGAAATCGTGAAGTGCTGCAAATGTGGGTTCCGCTTTACCAATCCGCGCCCCGAAGCAAACGATCTCGGCAAATATTATGAATCAACCGAATATATTTCTCATTCCGACAGCCGGCAGGGACTGTTTGCCATGGTATACCAGCAGGTAAGGAAATATACCCTGGGGCGGAAACGGGCCATGATTGAGACTTTTCAGCAAAAAGGGGAAATCCTGGATATTGGTTGCGCTACCGGTCAGTTTCTGCATTATATGTCAGGAAAGGGATGGAAAACCACCGGCATTGAACCGGATGAAAAAACAAGGCAGAAAGCGATCACAGAATATGGTTTAAGGGTATTCCCCGAAGAACAGCTCAATGTTTTCAATAAGTCGTCCTTTGATGTAATCAGCATGTGGCATGTGCTCGAACATGTTTCGGATCTCCGGGGCCGGATGGCACAGCTGAAGGAATTGATAAAACCTAAAGGAACTCTGATTATTGCCGTTCCGAACTGTGATGCATACGATGCCCGGAAATACGGCAAGTTCTGGGCCGGATACGATTTACCCCGGCACTTGTACCATTTTACAAAATCAGATGTGAAATTGCTTGCGGAAAATTTTGGCTTCGAAGTGGTGAAAATTCTGCCTATGCGATTCGATGCTTTTTATGTGAGCCTGCTGAGCGAGAAATATCAGAAGGGTAAAATGCGCTGGCTGCCTGCTTTTTGGACAGGTTTCTTGTCGAATGTAAAATCGGGGCAAAAATCAGGTCATTCCAGCCTGATTTACGTTCTCAGGTTGAAATGAGCCATTTTAAAGCCCTGTACACGGTCCTGGAGCCTCTGTGAACCACTGCCCTGATTTCCCCGGGATCGTCTTTTATGGAGCATCATTTTTTGGGGCCTCGGAAACCCTTGTCAATCATAGACTTTGAAATATATACCTTATGATTACACGACAAAAAATCAAAAAACACCTGTTGTTCATGCTTTTTCTAAGCACAGGATTTTTTCTGTCCGCTTTTATCCTTTCTTTCTCGGTTATAAAATATTACGAACCTCAAAAGGTTACGTCACGCCTGAATTCCGAAATAGCTACTGCGTCAAACAGCCTTGAAAATGAGATACAAAAAGTAGCAGCGCAAAATATTTCCGACAATACAAAATTTCTAGATTTCCTGGATCTAAACTATAAAAATACCTTTTCCGAAAAAGGCGTGGAAATCCTGGTGTACAGGAATGACAGCCTGAAATACTGGACGGATAATGTTTTTGCTGCTCCCGTCATCAGGGACAGTGAAAATTTCACTTCCGACGTTGTGCGAAGCGGAAGCGGTTATTACCTGGTAAAACAGCGGAAGCAGGGCGAGTATCGAATGGTAGCCCTACAACTGATTCGTTACAATTATAAATATACCAACGAGTATTTGCCTTCAGGTTTTTTCAAACGCTTCAGTGCTCCTCACAATGCCTCCATCGATCTGCGTGCGGGTAAATACAATATCAATACTATAGAGGGCAAATTCCTTTTTAGCATCAGCTACGAACAGCCGTACGAATTAAGCTTGTGGTTGCAATACCTGATATTCGCGTTATATGTGAGCAGTTTTTTATGCCTGGCAGCCGCGGTTTTTACGGCTTACATGCTGTTGGCAACCCTTTTCGGGCACAAATGGTTCCTTTTCCCCGCATTCGTACTTGACCTCATCCTTCTGCGAACTGTACAGTTTTACTTTCATTTTCCAGCTGATCTGTACCAGAGTCAGTTATTTAACCCGGCATATTTCGCCTCTTCCGACCTGTTACCGTCGCTGGGTGACTTTTTAATAAACGCTATACTTGGAGTTCAACTTGCATATTTTGCCTATAAGCAGACTCTTACGTCACGAAAAAAGCCCTTCCTGTCCCTTAAATACCAAAGCTTTGCGGCGGTTGTGCTGCTCCTTTCGGTAATAGCAGTTTATCATTTTCTTACTCAAACCATATCCGGGCTGGTACTCAATTCGAATATATCATTCCGTTTCGAAAACATACTGAGCCTGCCGCATTTCAGTCACCTGGGTATGCTTATAATTGCATCTCTGTTAATAGGATTTTTATTCCTGTTCGAATTATCGGGGCAGTTCTTTTGGCACTCCTTTCATAACCGGAGGGTTTACGCCATTGTTGCTTTGTCAGGCAGCGTGCTATATGCAGGTGTCAATTGGCTGAATGGAACATTCAACCTCATAAACACGCTTTTTCTCCTGGCCCTCTTTCTGGTATTGGTGTTACAGTCAAGAGCTTATGCAACACGTGATTTCAGGATCAGTGGGATAATTCCGATGGCCATAGTATTAGCAGCCCTGGGAACCTTTATAATAAATAAGGCCGAAACTGTACGCGAGCACGAAAAAAGAAGGCTGCTGGCAACCCATTTAGCCGACGCGAGGGATAACCTGGCAGAATATTATTTTAATGAGGCTTCCAGGAATATTAAAGCCGACAGGTTACTTACCGGTATGCTTGCCGTTATGAAACCCGGTTCAGCTCAGGAAGCAACCTCTGTATACCTTGAAAACAAATACTTTTCGGGATATTGGAAAAAATACCTGGTGCAAATTACAGTTTGTCAGAATGATAAAAAACTCAGTATAAAACCAGGTAACATCATAACGGGTTGCGAAGATTATTTTGATGATAAAATCGAAACATTTATGCGTCCCGTGTCGGTGCCGGGATTGTTTTTTTTACGGCAATCGGTGGATGCCATGTATTACCTGGGTAAAATTGTGATCAATACCGGAGCAGCCGGGAACGAAACCCGTCACAATATCTTCATCGAGATCAGTTCTAACGATATCTGGAAAGGATTAGGCTATCCGGAGCTGCTGATCGACAGTAAAAATACCAATTCCGATAATTTGTACGGTTATTCCTATGCCTTTTACAATAAGGGAGAACTGGTTAAGAATGTGGGAAAGTATTCTTTTAACATCGATAACCAGAATTTCAGGCTTCAAAAACCGGAGCAGGGCTTTTTTACTTCACAGGGATACAGTCATTTTGTATTCAGGTCGGATAAAGATACCATGATTGTGCTCAGCAGGGAGGTTCCGCGTATTTCAGATCTCATTTCTCCCTTTTCCTATTTATTTCTTTTAATCCTGGCTATGATGCTGCTGATAAAAGGGATGAGAGGTTCATCCCTGAACTGGAATATGGGAATTTATACTTTCAGGTTGCGCCTTCAACTTATCATGATAACGGTAATTGTAATTTCCTCGGTGATACTTGTAACGGTAAGTATGCTGTTTATAAATAAGTTAAACACGAACAAGAATAATGAAATATTAAGTGAG
>CAIPFN010000268.1 GCA_903864265.1 uncultured Bacteroidales bacterium
GGGTATGCATGGGTAGTGCCATATCATTCAGCCCTCTGTTAATTCAAAAACAGTAAAATATTGCCTATCCAAAACTCCGGTAATTACAGATCTGCCCGGTATAAATGACTTTCGTTCCTGTGCCGGCAGGGATTGATGCGGTAAAAAACACATGATGAAGGCCTTGAAGGCCCAATATAGTTTCAGAGAAAAGATATTCTTCAAATAACGTTAAGCCAGTATGAAAAAATCAATCAAAATCGCAGTTATCACTTTATCAATTATCCTGGCAGCATTTATCTTACTGCTGCTAACACCTTTTCTGTTTAAAGATAAATTTGCCCAGGTTGTAAAAAATACGGCTAACAAAACACTGCTTACCGATGTGAATTTCTCGGGTATGGATGTTTCCTTCTTTCATCACTTCCCTAACCTGACCATTTCGCTGACTGACTTCTCGCTCAAATCATCGGCTCCGTTTGCTAAAGATACGCTTATTAAAGCCAGGGATATCTCCTTTGGCGTCAACCTGGGAAGCCTGTTCAAAGGGCCGATCAAAATAAACCGGGTGTATGTGAACAAGGCGCATGTAGTGGTGCAGTATAATCTTGCAGGAAGATCCAACTTCGATGTGTTTGCTTCCACTTCCGATACCACCCTTAAGAAAGACACTGCATCGAAGGAAACGGCCGCGTTGCAGATAGAAAATATTGTTTTTTCCCAAACCGATTTCACGTATGCCGACCCTACCATTCCTTTGAGGTTCGAACTCCATGGCATCAATTACAAAGGGAACAGCAATCTGGAAAAGGATATACTGAACCTCCGCTCGAAAATTGAAGTCGATGCTATGGATGTGGTGTACGATAATGTAGCGTATATCAAATCAAAACCGCTGAAGGCTCAACTCACCACCAGCGTCAATTTGAACTCCCTGAATATGAAGTTCGAAAAGAACGACCTGTACATTAAGGATTTCCCCTTCGGATTCAAGGGAGAGCTTACTTTTACCAAGGACGGGTATTCCTTCTTCATTTCCCTGCTTTCGAAAGTGGAACAGGAATCGGTAAGCGCTTCCCTGAAGCTGGTCAGCACCAAGAATTTATGGATATCGGCCAAGGCCGACATGAACATCAATCTTGAAAAATGGGCTAAGGCATTCGGCGTCGAAGACTTTGAGATGGGTGGAATGCTCTCCATGAAAATGAATGCCGAAGGCAACTATTTCTCGGGACAGAATCCCAAAAGCAGCCAGCCGGATACCATTATCCTGAGTGTTCCCGATTTCACTCTGACCTCAAAACTGACCAAAGGATTTTTCAAGTATAAAAAATATCCCCAGGGTGTAAGCGACATCTCCCTCAGCCTCAACGCCTCTTCAACCAATCATGATTATAAGACGGTAAACCTGCAACTCGAAGGGCTGAAAGCCTCTTTCCTGAAGAACAGGATCGAAGGCTACTTCAGGCTGAAAGGCCTTGAAGATATGCCGGTTGAGAGTCATTTCTCTACCAGTATTGATCTGGCTGAAATCGCCCAGGTGATTCCCCTCGACAGCATCAATCTTTCCGGCAAACTCGACATGAATCTGGACATCAACGGGAAATATGCCCCGGATAAAAAACTGTTTCCTATAACCCAGGTGAAAATGAACCTGAAGGATGGCCGGATTCAGACAAAGTATTATCCTAAACCTGTCGAAAATATGCAGGTCACGGCTGCCATTACCAATACCACGGGAACCTTGGCCGGAACTCATATCGTACTAGACCCGGTTTCGTTCAGTTTCCAGGGAAACCCCTTCGAAATAAAGGCCAATCTCTCCAATCCCGAAAACCTCGACTATGATATTACATCCAAAGGATCCATTGATATTGCCAGTCTTTATAAACTATTCGCATACAGTGGTCTGGATGTAAAAGGATTTATTGAAACAGACCTGAAACTCAAGGGAAACCAGGCGGATGCCATGGCCGGAAGAACTGCCAAACTTCAGAATTCCGGTAAGCTTACTCTCCGTGATATTGAATTTACCACCGAATATCTGCCTAAGGCGCTCTTGCTAAAATCGGGCGTATTCCGGTTTGATAATGACAAGATCTGGTTCGACAAATTTGAAAGCCGTTATGGCAAATCCGATATCACCTTAAACGGCCATCTGAGCAATGTAATCAATTACGCCCTGGTTAAAAACCAGGTGCTGAAAGGCGATTTCACCTTCAAATCCAACTACCTGCTGGCCGATGAATTTATGTCGGCGGCAAACCCCAATGCAACGGCTGCGCCTGTAAGTGCAGGCAGTGCCAAAGATGCGGTTCCCACGGGAGTGGTTGTGGTGCCCGAAAACCTTGAAATACTGCTGAGGGCGGACATGAAAAAGATCAGTTTCCAAAAACTGGATATTTCGGAACTTTCGGCCAATATGGAGATAAAAAAAGGAATGATACTGCTCAAAGAAATGAACTATAACCTGATCGGTTGTAAGGTGGGCATGGAAGCCACCTATGGCAGTATGAGTACCGACAAAGCCTTTTTCGACTTTCATGTGAAAGCCGATAACTTCGATATCAAACGCGCTTATAATGAGATTGAGATGTTCCGTGCCCTCAGCACTTCGGCAGGAAAATGCGAAGGCATAGTGTCGCTCGACTATAACCTGAAAGGCAAAATCAACGGGGCCATGAACCCGGTCTATCCCTCTATCGAAGGCGGCGGCACCCTTACGCTTCAAAAAGTGAAAGTGATAGGGCTGAAGCTTTTCACGGCCATGGGTCAGAACCTGCAAAAGGAGAAAATCAAGAACCCTGACCTGTCGAAAGTGGAGATTAAGTCAGCAATCAAAAACAATGTCATCACCATCGAGAATACCAAGTTCAAGATGGCCGGCTTCCGTTTCCGCATAGGCGGGGAAACCAATTTCGACGGGCAGCTGAACCTGAAAACCCGGCTTGGACTTCCTCCTCTGGGTATTTTCGGTATTTCCATGCGGGTGCTGGGCACACAGGACAAGCCGGTATTTAAATACGGCAGGGGCAGCAGCGATAAGGATGTGGACGAAACCCAATACCAGGATGTGCTGCCGAAGGAAATGCTTGATAAAATAAAAAACGCGAAAGAGGAAGACCTGAAGGAAGAGCCGCAGAAATAGCAAAGGCTGAATCCATTTCGGAATTTATGAAGGGTGGATTTGCCCCGGGATAAATTCGGTCGCGGACTTAACACTCCTATTGCAAAAGAAAAAATGGCCGGTTTTTGACCGGCCATTTTGCTTATAAGCCATTTTTCTCCTGTTTTTTTTGAAACATCCTTTGAAATAATTTAGTGCGGAAGATATTCAAAAGCTGTATTGAGATGGAATAACCGGAAAAAATATATTTTCCTGTAGTATTATTTATTGATTTCATTTGTATATTTGAGCTTGTATTTGGGTTATAAGAGGTTGGTTTATTTATAGGGTAAAATATCAGGAAGGTCGGCGCAACCAGCTCATAATGAATACAAATGCAGAATCATGATGATTAAAGCGGATTTAATTGGCTTAATACTCATAACTCATATTTAAGTTAGAGGATGAAATGCCCCGGAATATTTAAAACCAGGAAGTGATGGAGCTTGTGGCCGGAATAAAATAAAGATATTTTGAAAATAACGGCATTTGGGAAAATAGAAGCATAAAAAAAGCCCCGTATTGAAAGACGAGGCGGCTTAAATGTTTTCACAACGGAATAATCCTTATTGTGAATTGCTTTAGATTGTGATGCAAA
>CAIPFN010000269.1 GCA_903864265.1 uncultured Bacteroidales bacterium
ACCGGAGTATGAAACTGACTTTACTTTCAACTTAATCGTTTTAAGATAAAACGTAATATCTCTTTAGCACATCAAAATAATATTCTGCCCGAAAAATGAATTCCGGATTCCTTTTTCCGGAAGGAGGATGAAAAAAGCCACACCCGGGAGGATGTGGCTTTGGATAAATTATTATGTTGAAAATCAGGTCCAGATTATAGTTTTCGTACTCCAAGCGGGCTGCGATCTTCTATTTGCGTTCAGTTTATGTTGCTGTTGGCAGTTTTGCCGGCCATTTCATAAGGAACAACAGTATACTTTACTCAACTGTGATTTCATCCACGAAAAGCCAGGCTTTTTTGCCTGCACCAGTTGTGTTTTCGGGGCATTTGCCGCGGTTAAAGATAAGCAGACGCACATAGGAAGCTTCTGTTTCGGGAAAACGAACCGTGATTTCCCCTTTTTTAGCTGCCATACTCCAGTCATTGTCATTAAAATCGTGCACTCCCGCTGATTTGTAACTGATGCCATCCGCTGAAGTTTCAATAATAACCGAATGCGGGGCAAAAATCAGGTTATCCCCGTTTTCGAGATAGCTGAACGTGACTTTTGATATTTTGTATTTTCCCTCCAGTGCAATAAGTGCACTCAGGTTATCGCCTTCGTAACCAAGCCAGTTGTTGTCGTTGAATTTATCGCTGGCCGGTATTCCGTCGGTGAGGGTAGCTCCATAGCGTGCCTTGTATTTATCGGCAGGCTGGGGGGAAACACTTACGGTTTTGCCGAAAGAAACAGGAATTTTAACCAGGGATAGATCCCCGGCCGGTATATTGTTTTTAAAGGCTGTGGCTTTGATGATTGCGGGCAGGCTGACTTCGAAAGGTTTTTCGTAGCGGGCGCTTCCTGCTTTTGGCTTGGAAGCATCCAGGGTGTAGTTCATGGTCAGGCTATCACGAAGGGGCTGGATGACTACAGTTGCCTTGTTGTTTCCTGCGTAGCTCATACTGATTTTGACCTGTGGCATGTTTTCGTTTAAATATTCGCTGACTGCATTATACAATGAGAGAGCGTATTTGGTAACTTCGCCTGTAGAAGGGGCCTTTGTAAGGGAACCTGCCTTGTTTATCCAGTTGTTCTCCCATTCATTCAGGTCGAGGTCTTCTCCATTTTGAAGTGAGCGGGCATAAGCGCTCCAGCGACCCAGGTAATAACCGCGGATGAGTCCGCTCCATACTTTTGAAGCATATTCATACAATACCGGTGTGGAATTGTCGCCCCATTGAGTTACCTGCCGTTTGGCATCGGCCTCGTAGGAATCTGCTTCGTCCTTATTTCCGTATTTCCTTGCATTTTCAATCATGCGTTCCAGGCGCTGGTCGGGTAGGGTGGAGGTAAGTCCATCCATAATGACCATCAATTCAAAGGCCCTGTCGAAGGCTCTTTTACTTTCGTCGGCAAGACCTGCTTTTTGAAGATCCAGGGCTCTCTGTAACAGTATATCCACTTTGTTCCCGGTATACTGCGTTACTACCAGGGCCAGATCCGTTTTAAACAAGGGAATGCTGCCATATTTAGCTATTGATTTGATAAACAATGCAGTTGCCTGGTCGAAGCCCGGATTGTCCTGCATATTTACATTTGCGCCGGAAGGTGGCCTGACCTGATATAGATTCAGAGGGTGTTCGTTATTGCTGGAATATACCGAGCCTAAAAGGGAGAGCCAGGCATTTTTGATGTCATCATCAGTTTTTCCATAGCGTTGCCTGGTGAAATCCTGGAAATAGGCTTTAATGTCTATTGCTTTAGTAGTCCAGGCCATTTGGGTAAGCAGTTCATACACTACTTCGTTATTTTCGATTCCTTCGGGTGAGAACCCGTAGCCGCTGATGTTCCCTTTTGAGGAACTGGCCAGCATTTTAGGCGCATCCGTTGCCAGGAAAGGCAGGTTGGCCCCCAGTTGAGAATTTCCGCCATAGTTGTTGATGGTGCTGTATATCCAGGGTTTGCCGTAAAAGCCATCATGCTTTTTCCATCCGGCAAAACTCTCGTTGGCCAGGTCGATAATCAGCATCTTGGAATCCGGAACTTCGCTCAGGAAGGATTTAACGGCGCTTTTGTCCCAGAATTTTTCGTTATTATAAAACAGCCAGCCCTGCATGACCCAAACGCCTTCGGGATCACCCGCTGTAATGGCATCCGAAACCGATTTGCCGTAGGTTGCCAGTTCGCTGTCGCGGTTGGTGGCCGATACCGGGACTTCATTTTCATTGAAAAGGTCAGCCAGGTAGTAGTGGACATCGCCGTAGGTTTTACGGTATTCGGTTATGAAATTTTTCCCTAAGGTCGTAAAATCAGAAGTTCCGGGAGCAAGTATATACGATTTATAAGCGGCCGGGAAATTGCACCAGCCTTTCATTTCGCGAAGCGGAGTGGCAGGGCTCAGGCGGGAGTATGCGGCGGGTACTATGCCCGAGAACCCCGGGACTATGGGTTGCATACCCAGTTGTTTCATGCGCACCAGGACCTGTTTCTGGAGTTCCATCGATTTGTCGATATAGGACTGTGGCAGGGGGCCGTCGAGTTTATACACATTTCCCATGCGCTGCCAGGGAAGGAAAGCCGGGCCTGTGAAAAATGCCGACAATTCCTCGCTGGTCATGCCCATAGCTTTATACACCTTCTGCCATATGGCTTCCTGGCCTCCCATGGCCAATGGCATATTGATGCCATGCAGGGCCATCCAGTCAAGTTCTTTTTCCCAATCGGTAAAATGCCAGAATGCCGTGCTGTAACCAAATGTACATACATTATAATACTGGCGGAATTTATAGGGGGAAACGGTGGGTGGTATGGTGAAATCGGGCAGAGTCTGTGGTAAAATTACCGTCTGGCTGCTCCAGGTGTACTGAACATTACAGGCTTTAACCATATATTCGTAGGCACCGCGGGTCATCGCAATGGTACTTGAACCTTTAACCTGTACCTTACCACCCAGAGCAATTACTTCGAATACGTCGAGCCCGTTGGAAGAAGGGATTTTTTCGAATTGAAAAGACGATGATTTCATCCCAAGCACGCGCATGAGCACCTGTTTGGCAGCCATGATTTCTTTTTCGGAGTTGATGGGCAAGTTGTTCTGCGCAGGGGTGATAAATGGTAATGTGGCTAATAGTGTAAGTAAAAGTAAATAGGTTTTTCTCATTGGAATTAAATTTGGGTGGCAAAGATAGTACATTGCCTTTAAAAACGATAATTCCCCTGCCTTAGTATGATATTAAGGTTTTTTAACAATGTGCGAAAATGACTATAGAAAATTAGGTTTGATAGTTCTGAATTCAGGGATATTGGCTTTAATAAAAATCCTCCCCCCTGATTCACAGAAATATATTTGTACCGGTTACTAACCTTTCGAATCAACCTGAGTGTACATGTTTATTTCAGTTGAAAAATGATCAGTAAATACCTGTATGTCAAAGGTATAAATACTTTTCAGATCGCTGATTCCAGGAAGTTGTATCCTTAAAAAGTTTGAGCGTGATTGAAGATTTATTGACGGCTAACGGCTCATTATCAA
>CAIPFN010000270.1 GCA_903864265.1 uncultured Bacteroidales bacterium
GCTTTATAAAAATATGTTGCGTTTCTATGACGGAGGTATTTCCTCGCAATACAAGGCATGAAAGATGGCACAATTCAAGGCATTTGTCGTTGCTGTGTATTGCTACGCACATGCCTTCCGCACATACCTCCGTCCAAGAACCGCTAACATATTTTTCTAATGCCGGTCCCTGCTAAGAAATTTTTTACTTATGGCAACACCCAGGAACAGGCATTTACATAATATATATGGCGTACGCAAGGGCCTAACAGAAATTTCACAACAGATGTTGCCGATGGCAAACAGTGCGGGCATGTACGCAGCAAAACACAAATTCACTTGCAGCCTGGATGCTGTTCAAACCTATTATGCCTTTCCCTATAGATATTGGGATTCCCTGATTTTTCGAGGTGTATATATATGTGAAATTCATATTAAGTCTGGTGACTATAGCTATCGGAAATTTGGCCTTTTATGTCCTGACAAAAGAACAAAAAATTAAATTAAAAGTAAATCCTAAACATAATCGCACAGACATTCATCGGGCAGGGAACGACGGACACGTTCAGCAAAACCCTGCTATTACTTTAGCTGATATTTCCAGATGATAGCTATTCCATAAAACATCGCAACGCAAAATGTTTTATGGCGTGCACCGTTATCCCGGGAGCTTCGATAAATCCCATATGGCCGACATTTTCGAGCAGAAGTATTTCGCTGTGGCTGGGAAGCACAGCCTGAGATATGAGGTTTGCATAAGGCATGCGGCTGTCCTGCTTCCCAAGAATGGAAAGCACGGGTATTGATGTTGATTTAAGATAATGCAGTTGATCAGTCCGGTCGCGCATACCCTGGAGTGCCGCGATAATGGCCCCGGGGGTCATCACGGCAGCCATGTCCTGCAATTCCTTTATAGCAATGGAATAATTCCCCACGAGTTGCTGGTCGAACAAGTCGGGGATAAACTGGCGGATAAATCCGCCCCGATTCTGATTGACGATTTGAATGGTGCGCTGCCGGTTTACTTTGGTTTCGGCACTATCGGCATTGGCATGGGAATGAAAGAGCACCAAGCCTTTGGTTATATCCCTGTGATCGGATGCAAACTGCAAGGCGACGTAGCCTCCCATGGAATGGCCTGCAACAACCACCGTTTCTATATTCTCAGCCTTTAACACTTCCAAAACGGCATCGGCCATCAGTTTTATCCCATGGGTATCGGCAAGCTGATCGCTTTCGCCATGGCCCGGCAGGTCGATGGCCAGGATAGAAAAATCTTTTTGGAGGATTTGAGTAAAATCCTCCCATATTGCTTTTGACTCGAGGAATCCATGAAGCAGCAGCAGGGTGGGTCCATGACCGCTAAACCGGTAAGTAATGGTTTTTTGATGATACTGCAGTGATTTTTTCATGGGGTCCGGATTATGGTTGTTAATACCTGGTTCAAGGGAAAAATTAATGCCCCGTGTATCTGTACACCCGCAGGGGTGTCTGACACACGGGGCATTGTATGAACTGACAACCCGGGGGAATATGAGTATGTCAGACACCCCCGGCATCCTTGCCTGCCGGTAAGACTCCCGGGTTGTACAGACACTAAAGCTTATCCGCCATGGTAGCTTCCACTTCGGCAACAGTTTTAGGAATGGGTTTTCCTAACACACGGTTCCCGTCGGCCGTTACCAGTATATCGTCCTCTATTCGGATGCCGCCAAAGTTGCGGTATTGTTCAATTTTATCATAATCCAGAAATTCGGCATATTTCTTTTCGGCTTTCCACATATCGATCAGCTCAGGAATGAAATAGATGCCCGGCTCGTTGGTTAACACAAAGCCCGGCTGAAGGCGGCGGCCAAGCCTAAGATAAGCTGTGCCAAACTGTTGGCTGGGTTGTATTTCGTGATCGTAACCCACGTTAATCTGGCCGAGACCTTCCATGTCGTGAACATCCATTCCCAGCATATGACCCAGCCCGTGAGGGAAAAATAAAGCGTGAGCCCCTGCCGCAACGGCCTCTTTTACATCGCCTTTCATCAGACCCAGGTCTTTTAATCCACCGGCAATGGTTTCGGAAGCCACCATATGACAATCGCGGTAAAATGTACCCGGCTTGGTGGCTGCTATGCCGTTCAGGTTGGCATTGAGCACAATTTCATAAATTTCACGCTGTTTCTGAGTGAATTTTCCACCAACAGGTACCGTACGGGTAATATCGCTGGCATAGTTCAGATGTGTTTCGGATCCGGCATCCATCACCAGCATACGGCCTTCCTGCAGTATGTTATCGTGGTGGTGGTTATGGAGTATCTGACCGTTAGTGCTCAGGATGACCGGGAAGGAAACCGGCCTTCCATGGGCTATAGAAATGCCTTCCATGGTGCCAGCAATCTCCTGCTCTTTCCTGCCGGGATGAGCCATCCGCATGCCGGTGGTAAACATATGCCAGGCCGTTTCTATTGCCTTTTCGATTTCGGCTGTTTCCAGATCCGATTTGATCGACCGTAGTTTAATGATACCTTCGATCAAAGGCATGGATGCATAATCGCGGATTCGCAGCGGGTTGAGTCCGAGAAGCCCGCTTAACTGCAGGGTTGTTTCGGCACGGTATGCCGGGGCAAAGTGAACAGGGCGTTGTTTCTGTATGGCGTTGCCGATAAACGAGTTAAGTTCGCCCAGCGGTGCGGTGTTTTTAACCCCTGCTTTTAGTGCGAGGTCAAACACTTTAGGCTGAGGGCCCATCCAGATGATATCGTCGATCTCGAAGTCGTTGCCGAAAATATAATCGATGTCGTTGTCCACATCGATAACTCCGGCGAAATCCGGGTTTTCGAGCCCAAAGAAATAGGAGAATGTGCTGTCCTGCCTGAAAGTATAGGTATTGGCCGGATAATTATAGGCAGCTTCGGTATTGCCGGGTAACAGTATGATTCCCGAAGGGATAAGTTTACGTAAAGCGTTACGCCGTTCAGTATAGATTTGAGGGTTGAACATGATTACAGGTATTTGGAACGTTGAATTCAGTATTACTTATTGGATGCAAATATATGGTTTTGGTGTATCGGTTTTAACCCTGCGTAATGGTCAAATGTTAAAATTTGGCTTAATTTTGTTGAGCTAAACCCCAAAAAATGAAAAAGATAATTCTCTTTGCCAGCCTCATACTCCTGATGTCAGCAAGCCTAATCGCGCAGAACGCAGCCGAATGGAACAAACAGGGCGTGGCCCACTCCAAAAAGTTTGAATACAAACAGGCTTACGAATGTTTCACCAAAGCCATTGAGCTGAAGGCTGATTTTGCCGAAGCCTATTACAACCGTGCCATGGCCTGGTTTGAACTGCCTGCCAATACCTACCCGGATAAGAACGGCTGCGACGACCTGAAAAAGGCCAGGTCGCTTGGATTTAAAATACCGGAAGAAAAGATGAAGAAATTCGGATGCCTTTAGAGAATAAACGTTTCGTGTCTCAGTTTAAAAACCTATACCTTTTACTTTCATACTGCATTACCCTTCCGGCATCCCACATTCCTTACTCTGCCATCAGCCGCTCAATCTCATCGGGTTCAACGGGAATGCCCGCCATCAGGTTCAGCGGTTCGTCGGCTATCATAATATCATTTTCGAGACGTATTCCTATACCTTCGTCGGGGATATAGATGCCCGGCTCGCAGGTCATAACCATGCCGGTTTCAAAAACCATCTGACGGGTCCCTACGTCATGCACATCGAGGCCTAAGAAATGCCCGGTGCCATGCATGTAATACCTGAAAAATGCAGGTGAATCAGCGGTTTGGGCAGCAACCTCTTCGCTGCTGAGCAACCCTAATCCGATGAGTTCCTGTTCCATAAGTTTGCATACGGCTGCATGCCACTTATCAATAGTGGTACCTGGGACCAGCATGGAGGCAGCGGCTTTCAGAATCCGCAGAACAGCCTCGTAAACCTGCCTTTGCCGGGGGTTGAATCTGCCGTTCACCGGGATGGTGCGGGTCATATCCGCAGCATAGTTTCCGTATTCGGCACCCACATCCATAAGTATCAGTTCACCGTTGCGGCAGGTATTATGGTTCGTATTATAATGAAGGATGCATGCATTGCCCCCCGAAGCGATGATAGGCGGATAGGAATGACCTGTAGCTCCCTTTCGGATAAATTCATGGGTAAATTCAGCTTCGATCTCATATTCCTGTACCCCCGGCTTTACAAACCCGAGTACCCGGCGGAAACCGTCGTTGGTGAGATCACAGGCTTTCTGAAGCTGTTTGATTTCTTCCGGTTCTTTCACCATGCGTAAGCCGGTGATGAAGGGAGCCAGCCTTTCATAGGTGTGGAGGGGATAGTCCTGCTGCATTTTGGTGGCAAAACGCTTATCCAGCAGGGGCACTTCGGTAATAAATTTAGGATATTCATTCTGGTTCAGGTAAACCAGTTGCACCCTCGACATGAGGTCGCGGAGCATCATCTCGAAATCCTCGAGCCATCTCACATTCTGTATACCGGAAACCTCGCGGGCCTGTTCCATGGTGTATTTATGCCCGTTCCAGGTCACCATCAGGTCGTTGGTTCTGACTGTGAAGAGCATTTCGCGCATATTTTCGAGCGGGTGATCGGGGCATAAGGTTATAATGCATTTCTCCTGGTCGAGACCGGAGAGATAGAACATATCCGAATTCTGCCTGAAAGGATGGGTCTGATCGCCCGAACGGGGCATTTCATCATTGGAGTTTAGAATGGCCAGGGAACCGGGTTTCATCAGCCGGGTAAGTTTAGCCCGATTGCGGATATACATTTCTTTGTGAATGGGTTGATATCGCATAGTATTGAATTTTAGTCAGTTGAATGAATCCGATTGATTAATTTGAAAAAATATTGATTTTTATGCCCTCTTCGTTGAATTCAAATAGTATTGTTTCTATATTTGTTCCTCTCGCAGGCAACCAAAAGTATGAATTATTTTCACTGCCAAATCAGGTGTTGCCGGTAAAATATCAAATCAATAATCGTATGGGCAATAAATTATTATCGTACTCATCCATTACCAAGAAAATTGTTATGGCCCTTGCCGGCTTGTTTCTGATTACTTTCCTGGTAATCCACCTGGCTATCAACCTTCTGCTGCTGCTCAACGATAAGGGAGCAGCCTATTCGGGTGCCGTTGAATTCATGACCACCAACCCCCTGATCAAGATCATGGAGATATTCCTGTTTGGCGGCTTTGCCGTACACATTCTGATAGGAGTTACCATACAGATACAAAACTGGATGGCCCGGCCTGTGCGCTACAAGGTTGAAGGGTTTTCGCATCTTTCGTTTTTCTCGAAATACATGATACACACGGGTGCTATTATTTTCATTTTCCTCTGTGTGCATTTCACCAATTTCTATTTTGTGAAACTGGGCTGGGTAAATCCACCGGCCGGTGTTGGCAAGGAAGATTTTTACCAGATGGCCAACCTGCTTTTCGCCGATAAGTTTTACGCCATCCTATATATTGTGCTGATGATATTCCTGGGTTTTCACCTGCACCATGCCTTTCAGTCGGCATTTCAAACCCTGGGCCTCAACCATACCAAATACACTCCTTTTATAAAGGCTGTCAGTACGTTCTATTCGGTTGTGGTTCCCCTGGGATTTGCAAGTATCCCCTTGTTTTACATTTTCATCAAGTAAAAGACACATCAAAAGGCTGATTGCCAGCGCATAAAAGCATATTTTGTATGACAAATCTCAATTCAAAAATACCACAGGGGCCCGTTGCGACGAAATGGAGCAGTTACAAGGATCATATTGCCCTTGTAAACCCTTCAAACAAAAGGAAACTGGATATTATTGTTGTAGGCACCGGACTCGCCGGAGCATCCGCTGCAGCATCGCTGGGCGCTTTAGGGTTTAAAGTAAAGGCTTTCTGCTACCAGGACAGCCCGCGCCGGGCACATAGCATCGCAGCCCAGGGCGGTATCAACGCATCCAAAAACTACCAGAACGACGGCGACAGCGTGTACCGGCTGTTTTACGACACCATCAAGGGTGGCGATTACCGGGCCCGCGAAGGCAATGTGTACCGCCTGGCCGAAGTAAGCGGCAACATCATCGATCAGTCCGTGGCCCTGGGAGTTCCCTTTGCTCGCGAATACGGCGGTTTACTCGACAACCGTTCATTCGGAGGGGCACAGGTTTCGCGTACTTTTTATGCCCGCGGGCAAACCGGACAGCAACTGTTGCTTGGCGCCTACAGTGCCCTCAGCAGGCAGGTAAGCCTCGGAAACGTGGAATCATTTACCCGTCACGAAATGCTTGAGCTTGTACTTATCGACGGCCGTGCCCGTGGTATCATAGCCCGTAACCTGGTTACAGGCGAAACCGAACGTCATTCGGCTCATGCAGTGGTGTTGGCTACGGGTGGTTACGGGAATGTTTTCTTCCTTTCGACGAATGCAATGGGAAGCAATACCACTGCCCTGTGGAAAGCCTATAAGAAAGGTGCCTTTTTTGCAAATCCCTGTTTTACACAGATCCATCCCACCTGTATCCCGGTGCATGGCGAATTCCAGTCGAAACTCACCCTGATGAGCGAAAGCCTCCGCAACGATGGCCGTATATGGGTTCCCAAACGCAAGGAAGATGTGGATGCACTGCGCAAGAATAAAATGAAACCCAAAGATATTGCCGAAGAAAACCGCGATTACTACCTCGAACGCCGTTACCCGGCTTTCGGGAACCTGGTTCCCCGCGATGTAGCTTCCCGTGCCGCCAAGGAACGCTGTGATGCCGGCTTCGGCGTTGGCGAAACCGGGCTGGCCGTGTACCTCGATTTTGCCGAATCCATCAAACGCCTGGGCCGAAACGTTATTGAAGAACGTTATGGCAACCTCTTCCAGATGTACCAGAAAATTGTAGATGAAAATCCGTACGAAAACCCGATGATGATATACCCTGCCGTGCATTATACCATGGGCGGACTTTGGGTGGATTACGAACTGATGTCGACCGTTTCGGGATTGTTTGTTGCCGGCGAAGCCAATTTCTCCGACCATGGCGCCAACCGCCTGGGAGCTTCGGCACTCATGCAGGGTCTGGCCGATGGATATTTTGTACTGCCTTATACCATACAGAACTACCTGGCCGACCAGATCAATGTACCCCGTTTCAGTACCGACCTGCCCGAATTTGCAGAGGCTGAAAAACAGGTGAAAGCCAATATCAGCAAGCTATTCGATATTAAAGGGACAAAACCTGTTGATTATTTCCACCGTCAGCTTGGGAAAATCATGTGGGAATATGTCGGAATGGCTCGTAACAAGGCCGGACTTGAGAAAGCCATTCAGCTGATCAGGGAAGTAAAAGCAGCCTTCTGGAAAGATGTGAAGATCACCGGTGAAAACAACGAGGTGAATCCCGAACTCGAAAAGGCCGGACGCGTAGCCGATTTCATCGAATTAGGGGAACTGCTGGCCATGGACGCCCTGAACAGGGAAGAATCCTGCGGCGGACATTTCCGCGAAGAATACCAAACCCCCGAAGGAGAAGCCTTACGTAATGACGATGAATTTATGTATGTAGCCGCCTGGGAATTCCAGGGCGAGGGCAAGGAACCTAAGCTGAACAAAGAACCGCTCGAATACGAGGCTATTGAGGTGAAGCAAAGGAATTATAAGTAGGGATCCGCGCTCGGGGATCAGAGGTCAGGCTTACCCGACTTCGGGCCTTCGGGATCAATAAACAGGAAGAATTCATGCTTATTCGGTAAGCCTCAGCCTTTACAACAGGAAATGAAATAACTAAAATCAGGACTCTGATTAGGATTTATTGAAATAACCGGCAATTGTGCAAAATCTCACCAATACCTGATCTCTAAACCTAAAAATTCAAGCAAGATGGGACATCCTATAGTATCATCGTTTATAGATTTAATTGCCTGGCAGGAAAACATACTGCTGGTTAATAAAGTTTTTTCAGGTACTGATGATTTGCCGACAGAAGAGTTGTATTGCTTTACCAGCCAGATCGGAAGATCGGCTCTTTCAATACCGGCAAATATAAAAGAAGGATGGGGAAAAGGTACACCATAAGTTTACACCCGTTTCCCTGTTATGTTCCGTGGATTCCAGTTTGAACCGGAAACCAAGGTATGATTTCAAACCTTCAAGGTACGGTCCGCCTGGAAGGATGAAACATGATCGCCATGCGCGTGAATGAAATTGGATCAATGCTAATGCGCAAATAATAAAGCTCGAAAACAAAAATAATAAACAATAAAGGAAAAGAGAGTTGGTTTTTCGACGGTGGCTTCTATCCGGAAGGCAGCATACCAAGCCAAATCTCTAATCCCTAACCTCTTCAACCATGGATTTTACACTTAAAATATGGCGTCAGAAGAATGCCAAAGCCAAGGGCAAATTTGTCACCTATAAAGTTAAAGGGATCAGCGACAGCAGTTCCTTCCTTGAAATGCTAGATGTATTCAACGACCAGCAGGTGACCAAAGGCGAAGATCCGGTTGTGTTCGATCACGATTGTCGCGAGGGAATTTGCGGAGCCTGCAGCCTGTATATCAACGGCCGTCCTCACGGGCCCGACGATTCGGTTACCACCTGCCAGCTGCATATGCGCCGGTTTAAGGATGGCGACACCATAGTGATTGAACCCTGGCGTTCGGCCGCTTTCCCGGTAATCCGCGACCTGATGATCGACCGGCAGGCATTTGATAAAATTATACAGGCCGGTGGATTTATTTCGGTAAATACCGGAGGAATTCCCGATGCCAACGCGATATTGATACCCAAGCAGAATGCCGATGCATCCATGGATGCAGCCGCATGCATAGGCTGCGGTGCCTGCGTGGCAGCCTGTAAAAATGCTTCCGCCATGTTGTTTGTAGCCGCCAAGGTTTCGCATCTGGCCCTGTTGCCACAAGGCAGAGCCGAAGCATCGGCCAGGGTTCAGGCCATGGTTGCCAAAATGGATGAACTGGGTTTCGGCAATTGCACCAATACCGGTGCCTGTGAAGCTGAATGCCCCAAAGACATCTCCATAGAGAATATTGCCCGCATGAACCGCGAATTCCTGGGGGCTAAAATCGGTTCACAGAAAAAAACTGTAAAAGCAGGCGGATTTTAATCCACCTGCTTTTGCTTTCCCGTTTAAAGCACTATTCCTGTTTTAGCCTTCATTTCCTTGTTTCCACGAAAGGAGGTAATGTACGTTTCCCTGATTTGTTATTATTTATTAGTAGAGTATAAATTTTCTCTTTCCCCTCATGGGACCTCGTAGTGTCCAGATTCTTCGTGCAGAATTCGTCATTCTGCTGTATCCCTTAAAAATTTCTGTCGGATTAGCTGGTGACAGTAAAGCCATAGCCGGACATCTTCCTGTTTCACTATTCTCTCGGCAAGCCAAAGTGATCGGATTATGAATTCCTATAGACAGTATGCCTGCAGCCGGATTTTCCCGCTTTGGATCCTACATTTATGCGGTAGTTTAATCCCACGGCATATCGATGTAATGGCCTCCCCCCTACCCAAGTAAACGTCTTTCTGCTTTTAAAAAAAAACGTACCTTTGGCAGGCATTATTCCCACCTTACAACGTATGAAATTCAGTGATATCATAGGGCAGGAGCCTCTGAAACAGCGTCTCAGGCATACCGTGGCCGAAAACCGGGTAAGCCATGCCCAGCTCTTCCTGGGCCCCGAGGGTTCGGGTAAACTGGCCATGGCCCTGGCTTATGCACAGTATATCAACTGCCGCCACCGCACGCCCGATGATTCCTGCGGCGAATGCCCCTCCTGCCGGAAGTACAGCAAACTCATACATCCCGACCTTCACTTTATTTATCCTGTTAATAAAACCAAGGAAGTAGACGACAAGAAGGTTTACAGCAAGGATTTCGTGGCTCCCTGGCGCGAATTCCTGCTCCAGAACGCGTATTATGTATCTCTTCCCGACTGGTACGAGAAAATCGGCATCGAAAAAAAACAGGGTCTCATCAATGCCGACGAAGCCGACGGCATTAACCGTACCCTCGCTTACAAAGCCTATGAAGCTGAGTATAAGGTGATGATCATCTGGATGGTCGAAAAAATGAATGCCACCTCGGCCAACAAGTTGCTGAAAAACCTGGAAGAACCTCCCGATAAAACCCTCTTTATCCTGATATCCGAGAACCAGGAACAGATCATTGCCACCATACTTTCACGGGCACAAATGGTGAAATTCCCAAGGCTGCAGGATGCCGACATTCAGCAGGCCCTCGAAGGGGTTCACGGCGTGAATGCTGCCGATGCAGGAAAAATAGCACGCCTGGCGGATGGTAATTATACGGTAGCGCTGATGCTGGCCGGCAAAACAGGTTCAGGCTCCATTTCCCTCGAAGCCGAACGCGAACGCTTTATCGTTTTCCGCGAATGGATGCGGCGCTGCTTTACCATTTCGAAAGAACTTAAGGAATATGATAAATTGCAGGAAACCCTGCCGCTGCTCATAGGCGACGGAAGCCGCGAGAAGCAGAAAGAGATGTTGACCTACAGCCTCGAGATGTTCCGGATCTGCCTTCAGTATCATGTCGGCAACCAGCAGCTGGTAAAACTCGACGGAGAGGAACTTGCCTTTATTAAAAATTTCTCCCCTTTTATACATCCCCGCAACATCCAGAAATTCGATGAGGAATTGAACCGTGCCATCTTCCATATAGAGCGAAATGCCAATGCTCTCATCGTTTTAACCGACCTTTCGCACCTCATTGCCAGGATATTGAAAATTCCGGCCACGCCTCAACCCAAAAAAGTGTAAATTTGTCACTTCATACCGGGCAGAAGGCTGCATTTCAAACCAGGCAGTCAACACCCGGGTTATACTAATATATCAATCCCGCCGTTAATCTTTCGATTCAGCTGCCGGGGTCCAGATTTCAATTACCATGGAAGAAAACATACAACTCAATATATCAAATAAGGAGCTTATCGCATCCAGGGGCTGTTGCAGCAATACCAACCCTCTGATCGGGCGGGCGGGCGCTGAACAGAAATGCGCCAAACTGTCGGCCTACGACTGGCTGAGCCAGCTCCCCTTACCTGGTGGTACTGGCAGGTTCGATTGCGCCGAGGTCAGGTTCAAAAACAACCATAAGGATTTCTTCCGTATCCCGGCAGGTCTGAATGTTCATAACGGCGACATTGTGGCTGTTGAAGCTTCGCCGGGCCACGATATTGGCATAGTATCGCTGAGCGGTGAAACAGCCCGTCTGCAGATGCTGCGTAAAAACGTGAACCCTGCCAGGGAGGACATTCGCAAGTTGTATCGCAAAGCCAAACAGGCCGACGTTGACAAATGGCTGAACGCTATTTCGCACGAGCACGACGCCCTGTATAAAACCAGGGTGGCTGCCTTGAAACTGGGGCTCAAAATGAAAGTAAATGATGTTGAATACCAGGGCGACGATACCAAGGCCATCTTCTTCTATACGGCCGAGGACCGGGTTGATTTCAGGGAGCTGATTAAACTGCTGGCCGATGAATTAAAGATCCGCATCGAGATGCGCCAGATTGGCATGCGTCAGGAAGCCAGCCGCTTAGGAGGCATTGGTTCGTGCGGGCGCGAGTTATGCTGTTCCACCTGGATCAGCGGTTTCCATTCGGTATCCACGGCCTCGGCACGCGTTCAGCAGCTTTCGCCTAACCCCCAGAAACTGGCCGGACAGTGCTCCAAACTCAAATGCTGCCTCAACTACGAAGTAGAAGCCTATAACGATGCCCTGAAGGATTTCCCGGATGAAAATGCAGTTCTGAAAACCCGCCAGGGAGATGTGCTTCTGCAAAAGATAGATGTTTTTGGCGGCACCATGTGGTTTGGCTACAAAGGCAAGGAACACGAAATGTTTGCCCTCACGGTAACCCGGGTGAAAGAGGTTATAGCCTTAAACAAGTCGGGCAAAATTCCGGATAAAATTGAAGATTTTACCATCAAACAGGACAAGAAACCCGCCATCGGACTTGTAGTAGCCAGTGATGACCTGTACCGCTTCGACAAAAAGAAATAATCTCCCTCCCCCCTGATGACAGATACCATGTTCATGATTCTGAATAAAATCATTGCCCGGCATTTGATGCTGAGGGTATCAGTTTTGGTGATCCCTATACTGTTTCTCACAGCCTGCGATGATGCCGTATTTCACAGTGAAACGGTGCACCTGAAAAACAACGAATGGAAGGCTGCCGACACCCTCTTCTATTCGTTTAATTCAAAAGATACCCTGAGCGTATACAATTTCTACTTCGAGGTACGCAATACCACGGATTACGATATGCAGAACCTATACCTGTTTATCACGGCCTATTATCCGGGCAATTCCTATTCGCGCGACACGGCCGAATGTATACTGGCAGCGCCTGATGGACAATGGTTTGGGAAAGGCATGGGCAGCCATAAGGACAACCGCTTCCTTTTCCGGAAAGGAGTCCGGTTCCGTAAACCAGGCAATTATGTCATAGCCGTAAACCAGGCCATGCGCAAGGAAAAGCTGAAAGGCATCTCGGATGTGGGTATTCTGATTAAAAAACAAGTAAACTAACGGCAGCCTACGGATTGAAAATTATAGCATAAATGAAAAAAAATCTGAATGAAAACGAATGGGTGAAATGGTACTGGAAATGGTACTTTATAAGCTTATTGTTTCTTGCTTTGTTTTTTGCAGCCCTCTCCGCAGGATGGTTAGGCTTTATGCCTTCGTTCGAAGAACTCGAAAACCCTAAAAGCAAACTGGCTTCGGAAGTGATTTCGGCTGACCAGAAAGTTCTTGGGTCGTTTTACCTTGAAAACCGCTCCAACATCCATTATTCGGAACTTTCTCCATGGCTTGTAAAAGCCCTGATTGCTACCGAGGATTACCGCTTCGAACAGCATTCGGGTATTGACGGCCGGGCTTTGGTAAGGGTAGTAATCGGGATGATTACCCATACCGACAAGGGAGGGGGCAGTACCATCACCCAGCAACTTGCCAAGAACCTTTTTCCCCGCGAACAGCACTATAGCATATTCGGCACCGGCTTTGCCAAACTGAAAGAATGGATTACCGCCATTAAACTCGAACGCAACTATACCAAAGAAGAAATCCTGGCGCTCTACCTGAATACCGTCGATTTCGGAAGCCTGGCCTATGGCGTGAAATCGGCTGCCAAAACTTATTTCGATAAATCACCTGCCGAACTCAATATGCAGGAATCAGCCGTATTAATCGGTTTGCTGAAGGCGCCATCCTATTTTCACCCGGTGCGCAATAAGGAACGTTCGAAAAAACGCCGCGAAGTAGTCCTGAGCCAGATGCTGAAAAACGGCTATATCACTGAAAAACAATACGATTCCGTACGCGTGCTGCCTCTCGATATGTCGCAGTATATCCTACAGGACCATAACAGCGGCCCTGGCACCTATTTCAGGGAATATTTGCGTGAGTCGATGATGGCCGACAAACCCGAGAAAGGCAATTACGACAGCCCCGACGACTTCATGGCCGATTCGGTCCGCTGGCTGCGCGATCCGGCCTTTGGATGGGTTGCCAAAAACAAGAAAGCCGATGGCACCTATTACAACCTGTATAAGGATGGCTTGAAAATATATACCACCATCAACTCGCATATGCAGAAATATGCTGAGGACGCGGTCACAGAGCATATGTCGCTCGACCTGCAGCCCGCATTCTTCAAACATTGGAAAGGCAACTCCCATGCTCCTTACGACCTGTCGGATGCCAAAGAAGTGAAGATGCTGCTCAACTCATCCAAAAAGCGCTCGGACCGCTATCACAGCATGAAAAGGGCCGGCATTTCGAACGACTCCATCGAACTGGCCTTCAAGACCCCGATTCCCATGAGGGTGTTTTCCTGGAAAGGCGAAATCGATACCCTGATGAGCCCCATGGATTCGATCAGGTACCACAAGTGGTTCCTGCATGCCGGGCTGATGTCGATGGAACCACAAACCGGTTATGTAAGGGCCTATGTAGGAGGAATTAACTTCCGCTACTTTAAATATGACCATGTGGTAGTTGCCCGCAGGCAGGTAGGTTCCACCTTTAAGCCATTTGTGTACACGGTTGCCATGCAGGACGGGCAGATGTATCCTTGCTCGCAGGTCCCCAATGTACAATACACCATCGAAACCAATGGCAAACCCTGGTCGCCGGCCAATTCCAGCAAATATAAGGAAGGCCAGATGGTTACCTTAAAAGAAGCGCTTGCCAATTCCATAAACTGGATTTCAGCCTACCTCATCAAACGCTTTTCGCCGGAGGCGGTCATAAAGATTGCCCGTAAAATGGGTATATTCAGCCCTTTGCCTGCTGTTCCTTCCATCTGCCTGGGCACCCCCGACATTTCACTTTACGAAATGACAGGGGCCATGAGCACATTTGCCAACAAGGGAATCTTTGTACAACCCCTTTTTATTACCCGTATCGAAGATAAACACGGAAACGTGATTGCACAGTTTGTCCCTCACCAGGACGAAGCCATGAGCGAAGAAACAGCCTATATGATGATCGGCCTGATGAAAGGTGTTGTCGAAAGCGGCACCGGCTCACGGCTCAGGGGGAAATATGGCATGACCAATCCTATCGCCGGCAAAACAGGCACTACACAAAGTAATTCCGACGGCTGGTTCATGGGCCTGACCCCCGACCTGGTGACAGGCGTATGGGTTGGAGGCGACGACCGTACCATACGCTTCCGAACTACCAACCTTGGGCAGGGAGCTAATATGGCTTTGCCTATATGGGCGCTTTATATGAAAAAGGTGTATAACGACAGTCAGTTACAACTCACAAAAGGCGATTTCGAGAAACCCGAAGGAATGAAGGAAGATTATTTTAACTGCGTTACTTTCGACGAAAACAACTCCGGTGGCAGCACAGGAACCGATGAACAGGATAAGTATTGAGGGAGGAAGGTTAAAGGTTAAAGGTTAAAGGCAAAAGGTTAAAGGTTAAAGGTTAAAGGCTAAAGGTTAAAGGTTAAAGGTTAAAGGTTAAAGGGTTACGGGTCAGAATTGTAGAAAACAGATGGTAATGAGAAACAAGAACATAAACATATTGAGTCAGATCAGAGATGGGTTCATCAATACAATCCGGATCTGGATGCGGGAGTTCCGGCTGATATTTTCGGATGTAGGTGTGATGGTGCTGATTTTCGCGGTGCCGCTGGTATATCCCATGCTTTATTCGTTTATCTATTATCCTGAGGTAGTTCGTGAGATGCCTGTTGCAGTGGTAGATATGTCGCGTTCATCCGAAAGCAGGAAGTTTACCCGCAACCTGGATGCCACCCCCGATTTGAAAGTGTTAACCGCCGATGTTTCGATGGAAGAAGCCATTACCCTGTTTAAAAACCGGGAAATCCGCGGTATAGTGCAGATCCCGGCAAGCTTCAGCGCTGATATTGCTTTGAAACGTCAGACCACCGTTTCGGCTTATGCCGATATGGAATTCTTCCTGTTTTACAAGGCTTTGATGACAGGTACCAGCTTCGTAACCCTGGAAACCGGAAAGCAAATACAGGTGAATACCCTCATGAATGACGGATCAACACAGCAACAGGCTGAAATTACGGCCGAGCCACTGAAACTGGTCGACAATGCCATGGCCAACCAGGGAGGAGGCTTTGCCAGCTATGGTATACCGGCAGCACTTATCCTGATTATACAGCAAACCCTTATCATAGCCATTGGCATATTGGCCGGTACCGCCCGCGAACGCCATGTTTTCGGCACACTGGTACCCATGGACAGGAAACGACTGGGAACCTTACGGCTGGTAATCGGGAAATCAGCAGCTTATTTCACCATTTATGCCCTGCTGTGTGTGTATATGCTCGGCATGATACCACAATGGTTCGGGTATGGACAGTCGGCTGATATTACTGAACTGATCGCCCTGATAACCCCTTTTATACTGTCGAGCATCTTTATGGGCTTAACACTCTCGGTCATTTTCAAAAACAGGGAAAGTTCCATGATGCTTTATCTTTTCACTTCCATCCCCTTGCTTTTCCTGTCGGGGATCATATGGCCGCTTTCGAATTTCAGTCCGGTATGGCTGGTAGTACGTGAAATATTTCCCTCATCGAACGCTATCTTCGGATTTATCAAGATGAATTCATTGGGAGCCAGCATTTACGAAACGCGTAAGGAGATACTCACATTATGGGTGCAGGCCGGCGTTTACTTCCTTACTGCATGCCTGGTTTATGGCTTCCAGGTAAAATATTCGGAACACCTGAGAAGTGAGCTGCTTACTCATCCTTACCGGGAAATCCGGCAAAAAATCAGGTCCGGGGAATAGAAACTGAATAATGGTGCCGCGTACTCAGGGGTAGCAGGTTTAAATCCGAAATATATTTTATTAAGTAAACCATCAGAAAACAAAAACACATCTTTCGCACAACATATCGGAAGCCTTATAGGTTAAGGGTATTCAAAATAAACACAACAAATACACTCAATAAAACAATAATTTAAATACAACTGAAATCATGAAAACAAAGAATTCAATCATGCTCGTTTTAGCAGTTATACTGCTTGTTACAACCTCTGCAAGTGCCCAGGTTGCCATTGGACTGCGTCATGGAATTGCCGCCTCCACCCTATCGGATAAAGGGAATCTTTACAACGACAACAATGTAACCTTATCGTACACTGCCGGAGTATTCGCTAGCTTTCCGCTGAATAAATCCCTGGCCATACAGCCCGAGATAAACTATGTACGCAAAGGCCGCAGCAACGAAACAACGGTATTGGGCACCGCCACAAACACCGATTTCCTGCTTCATTACATGCAGATCCCGGTCTTGTTGCAATATCGCAACGACCAGCTGCTCAATAAATCAGGTTCGGTATTTTATATCAATGGCGGACCGTATGCCGCGTTTGTGCTCAACACCCAGACCCGTGTATCGAAGAATGATGAAGGCGGTGTTTTATTACCTGTAAACAGCAGTAACAAAACCGATTGGGGTGCCACCCTGGGTATTGGTTTCCAGACGCCCATACGCCAGAAGGACGTACGTTTCGACCTTCGTTATGATATGGGCTTATCCGAAATCGGGCAGCAACCCACCGAATACCGCACAAAAGCATTGAGCCTATCCATAGGCATATTGCTCTAAAAAGAAACTTTTGGTTAAGTTTGGTTAAAACGAAAGAGAGGATCAGAAATGATTCTCTTTTTTTATTTAGTCATAAGCGGGATTGCCAGATGAAGTTTTATAAACATAGCCATAGATGACATAATTCAAAAACTAATATCGTTGGAATTTAAATACAAATAACGTAACTACTCAGCCCCGAATTAAATAACATTCAACTGTATAAATGCCACATATTCACAGACTTATTCAATCATTTCAACTGTTAAAGACAGTTGAAATGATACAAATCAGTGAAATTATTGCATCATAACTACATTGATCTTAGTTAATAATCAGTGAATCTGTGGCTTACATGGGATGAATAGTTACCAAATAACTAATCTTTCCGCCATGAAGACATACACACAAATTCTTTATCAAATTGTGATCAGTACCAAACACAGGGAACATACATTAATTAAACTCTACAGATAGGAACTCTATAAATACATCAGCGGTGTTCTGGAAAACAACAATTACCATCTATATCGGATTGGCGGGGTTTCCGATCATTTGCATATTGTTACCCATCTGCATCCTTCCATTGCCCTGGCATTATTGGTAAAAGATATAAAACTGGCCAGTTCGGAACATATAAAAAGTCACCAGTTGTTCCCTCTTTTTAATGACTGGCAGGTTGGCTATGGAGGTTTTACCTATGCCTATAAAGACAAGGATCGTTTAATCAACTATGTAAAAAATCAGGAAAAACATCATCATGAAAAACCCTTCAGAGAGGAATTGATCGAATTATTGAAAGAACATGAAATCGAGTTTGACGAAAAATATTTATTGTAAACAGATGAAAAATAAGGATATTCGACAGAAACGGACAACCAATCCAGATGGAATGGGTATTTATGAACTTCCCGTTCGCAAATACAGGTAAGCTGAAGCAGATTTGAGGGTGAAAACTTTTAACCTTTACAAGACCAGGGATTCAAATCCGGATCGGTCCTATTTCAAATGCTCCCAATACCATTTAATGGAATGCTCGAGTCCCTGACGAAGGTTAAATTGGGGATCGTATCCTAACAGGCGTGCGCTCTTAGCAATAGAGGCCAGGGAATGAGGAATATCGCCCTGACGGGGATCAGTATAAACCGGATCAATATTGGAGATTGCCGGGTCAAATTTTGCCAGTCCGTCGCGAAGGAAAGTATAGAGCTCATTTAAGGTTACACGGTCGCCGAAGGCTACATTGTAGGCGGTATTGTACGCTTCAGGGTTTTGAACCACTGCAGCCCTTAGATTAGCCTGAACTACATTTTCGATATAGGTAAAATCGCGGGTCTGACTGCCATCACCAAAGATCATTGGTGCTTCATGATTTATAAGTGATTTTACAAAGCGGGGGATTACGGCGGCATACTGTCCATCCGGGTCCTGGCGGCGGCCAAAGACATTAAAATAGCGTAAACCCAGGGTTTCCATACCATATAGTTCGCCGAACACCTTAGCATACAATTCGTTTACCTTTTTGGTAACGGCATAGGGCGAAAGCGGATTACCGGTGTTCTCCTCGAATTTAGGCAGGGCCGGGTGATCGCCGTATACGGATGAACTGGACGCATATACAAAACGAATAACGCCTGCATCACGCGCAGCCGTTATCATATTTAAAAAACCTGAAACATTCACATCGTTGGAGGTGATTGGATCTTTCACCGAACGGGGCACCGAACCCAGGGCCGCCTGGTGCAGAACATACTGAACTCCGGCTGCCGCTTTCCGGCAATCAGCCAGGTTGCGTATATCGCCTTCGATAAAGCTGAAATTCTTGTTCCCCATGAATTCAGCCAGGTTTTCGCGCTTTCCGGTTGCCAGGTTATCGAGACAAACTACTTCATTTTCCTGAGCAAGCAAAGATTCAATCAGTGCTGATCCTATGAATCCGGCACCGCCGGTAACTAATACTCTGCTGTTTGCTAATATTTTATCCATAAGTAAAGGTTCCGGATGTTAATAGGTCATGGTACGAATCAGGATTTGAAGAAAGCCTGGTTGAGAGGTGAGTTGTGAGTTGTGAGTTGTGAGAGGTGAGTTATGAGAGGTGAGTTATGAGAGATGAGGAGTGAGGCGGGAAGGATCAGGCGAGAGGTTAAACTTAATCCTGTTGAGTATGAGAGTTGTTTGTTCAGAGTGGCAGCAGGTGGTGCAAAGAGGAATGATTCCATAGAGTTGAGAGAACCACCGAAACCTTATTTGGGTTCAGTTGCCTGCTTTTGGGTCATGGCAGCGGGATTGATAAACCACTGTATAGGGCAGAGTACGTCGTTGAACACAAAATACTGAACCGAAACCAGGTAATCGGACTTATCAATCAGGGCATACATGCGTTCCAGGTCCCATACGGCCTGATTGCCTTCCAGATCGAGCTGGCCGGTATCGGCTTTGCGTTTCCAGGTTTTAAGGGTATGGGGTTTTCCCGTTTTATCGGTGAGGGTAATTTCATTGGTTGGAGTGGTTCCCAGTATGGAATCGCGTTTTGTCCGGGTCATTTCATCCAGTAAGCGTTCATAATTCAGGTTACTGTACTGGCTCAGGTATTGCACCACTTTCATGGTATCGAAGCGGCTGATATTGCTGTTATCGCTCAGGGTCGAGAGCAAAAACTTACGGTTATCCTGATTGGTGATCCGGAAGGAGCGTTCGGGGGCCTCGTTGAACTGCACACTTACACTGCTGATTTCGGGCACCCTGAAACGGAAAACGGAATGACTGCGCCAGTCTCCTTCCATAGGCGAATAGCGGGTAGCCACAAATCCCCTGAAACCCGGGATATTTACTACATACGGATCATCATATCCTTCCATCAGCATAAAGGTACCGGCATTATCCTGGGTGGCATCGCCTACATAATAGGTGCGGGTAAGTTTTTCGTGGGGAAAGAGTTTTATATAATTGAACAGGTTGATGCGATATACCCTTTGGTAAATCTCCGTTTTAACGGATTTCCCCGCCATCAGGCGAATGATGGTATTACGTGTTGCTTTAGCCACGGGTGCCATGGCATCAATGCCGCTGAAGGTGGTAAGCATCACCTGCACCATGGTGGGATTCACTTCGTATTTGCCGTTCAGCAACCAGCTTCCGCCGGCTGATCGCTCCACTTTAACCGTATTATTATTTTTATCGGCTAAAAAAAACTTGGTGATGCTGCTGGTATCCGTAACTGCGAATGAATTGCTTTTATTGCGGTAGGTCCCTCCCCTGTTCTTCAGGATCAGGAAGGCTGCCACGACGACCAGCACCAAAAGCACAACTATGGATGTACGGTATTTTTTCATATGGGATATTCGGTATTACTTTTTATAGAGTGGATATGATATGCAGAAGTGACAAGGGGACAAGGGGACAGAGGGACAATGGGACAAGGGGACAGGGGGACAGGAGGACAAGGAGACAAGGAGACACAAGGGGACAAGGGGACAAGGGGACAGGGGGACGAGGAGACAAGGAGACAAGGAGACAAGGAGACAAGGAGACAGAGCGAGGCGAGGTATATTTAATGTAAAGGTGACAGCAGTATACAACCAGGCAACGTAATGATGAACTTAACCTCGGCTCATTGACGATACACCTTTAATATTTTGTTGATTTGAAAATGAATTTTTCCCGGCATGCATATTTCACAACTCTCAACTCGCAACTCACAACTCACAACTCTCAACTTACAACTCACAACTCCCAACTCAAAACTCCCAACTCCCAACTCAAAACTCACAACTCAACTTCCTAATATTCCCTCGTATACCTCCTCCTCCTGAGGTAAGCCTGTACCACGGCAAAGGCCAGCACCAGGAGGATAGGAACAATGGTATTGATTAGCTGCCACTGAATGCGTTCGGCATCCACACGGGCTGAATCGAGTATGCGGAGCTTTACTTCGCGCGAGCGTACCGAAAGCAGTCCCGAATCGTCGCAGAGGTAATTCATCGCATTGAGAACAAAGTCCTTATTCCCGAACTGCTGCCCGGTGTATTTGTCGTAACCCAGCGGAAGGGAAGTAGGTCCCTTGTTACCGGGCTGGAGTTGATTTTTGATAATATCGCCGTCGGCTACAACGATCATGGCCGTTTTCGGGCTCTTATCCACAAAGCCGACTTCGGGCGACTCTGCTATTTCGAGTGGCACGCGGTTCAGGAAAAGAGAAGTGAACTCCCCTTCCAGCAGGGCTGCCACCGGTTGATACGGCTGATTGAATTTTGTGATGTCGGGCTGCTGGTACAGGAAACTCAGGCTCACCATTACCGGGGTGTTGAGTACCCTCGAATAACGCGAGGTACTGAGTAAAATAGTTTTTTTGATGCCGGGGGTGTCAAGGGTATCGAGATTACTGACAAATTCGGTTTTGATAGCGTTCAGATTCCGTACAATAGGATTTATGGATGTTGGGACCAGCACCGGGAAGAACAGCCAGGGAATCAGTTTCTGGTTCCCTTTCTGATCGATTACCACCGGGATTGGAAGCGAGTTCATATCCACGATCAGGTTGCTGTTGAGCCTTACCCCGTAATTAAAAAGCATGTCATCCAGGTTCAGGTCATTGGTAAGAGCCACGGTATGGTCCTTGGTCTGGAGGCTGTCCATTTCGGCATACACCGGGTCGACAAGCCACAGAGCCTTGCCGCCCCGCATGATAAACTGGTCAATAATAAATTTGTCGCGTTCGTCCTTCGCGAAAGCCGAATCCGGTTTGGCGATGATAATGGCCTTGTACTTATTTTTAATGGTAAACGCCTTTGTATCCTTTCCTTTCTGGGTATGCTGGGTAAGGGCCGATAGCCGTCCGTTGATACGGACATGCTCAATATCGTAGTATTCGCTCAGGGCGGCTTCTATACTTGCGGTGTATTCGGCAGTTAATTCCCCATGGCCTTCGATAAAGGCGATTTTGGGTTTCTGCGACACTATCAGCTTCCGGATCACATTGGTAAGCCCAAATTCCAGGGCCTGCACCGAATTATTCAGAACTTCGGAGGGCGGTTTCCCCACCTGGGTGAGCAGCAGGTCGAGAGGCA
>CAIPFN010000271.1 GCA_903864265.1 uncultured Bacteroidales bacterium
AAAAACATTGGAAATAATATCAACAATTTTTTTATGACAGCGCACTTTTCGGATTTGACGCGAATGATCACAGGAAAGTGCTACCGGAAACGGCAATTTTGCCGTTGCAATCATTTCATCGCACCAGGCATTTTCATCAAAACAGCCGTCCTCATCAAAAAAATCATAAATATTACCGAAAAAATCCAGGATCTGCTGAAAGCACTGCGGCATGGCCAGGGCGTTTGGCATTGCGGCTGCACCATGAAAGTCAAGTGTCGCGGGTATATCGATGGGCTGTCCGACTATTATGACGGCGGGATTATACAGCCCGTTGTACTGGCGCAGTTTTTCCGCTAAAAAAGGGTCATTATAAAACTGAATTGCTATTTTTTCAAATGTGTCACCTGGTTGAATCACATATTGGCAGTTCATATACACTCCCGAAAATTAAATAATTTACTGATTTAATACCAATTTTTTTCATTGAAATCTATAGGCACAAATACTCATTTTTTTTGAGTACAAATACTCATATAAATTATTGTCACAAATATGAATGCCAGTAAAAAAATAATGCTCGCAATTAAAATGTTGCAATAAATATTGACACATTCTATTTTTAGACAGTATCAGAAGCTGCATAACAGTTTCCATTATTGTCTCTTAAGAAAATTATCGCTTATGGCAGAGGTTGCTGAAAAAAGCAGATCGGACACTTCACCTTTAAAATTTATTTCATAAGGATTTATGGAGACATATCGTATCATTCTTGCAGATGACCACACCATCATTCGACAGGGTATCAGACGCCTGATTGAAGAAATTCCCGGCTTGCAGGTACTGGCTGAAGCAAATGATGGACTGGAGCTTCTTTCGCTTTTGCAGCATAATGCACCGGATCTCGTTATTGCGGATATTACCATGCCGGTTATCGGCGGCATTGAGGCAACGCGTGAAATCCGCAAATTATATCCAAAGGTGAAAGTGCTGATTCTGACAATGCACAAGCGCTTTGAATATCTGCAGCATGTGATTTCGGCCGGCGCTCACGGGTACCTGCTGAAGGAGGACTCAAATGATGAGCTTGCGCAGGCAATCGATACCATTCGCAAAGGGCACACCTATATTACTCGAAGTCTGTCATCCGGCATGTCTGAATATTTTTCCCGGCTGTGCAATAATGAAAATCCACAGATGCGCGAGCCTATTACCGAACGCGAAAAAGGAATCCTGCGGCTTATAGCTGAAGGAAAAAGCAGCCGCGAAATAGCGGTCATCCTGGGCATAAGCCTTCGAACCGTTCAGAATCACCGGGCAAATATGCGGCAAAAACTCGGCGCAAAAAAAACCGCGGACCTTATAAAGTACGCGGTTGAAAAATGCTATGTTTGAATTCAGCGTATAAGCTGGTTCATGATCAAGCCGGGTCTGGTGCAGAAATAATCAAAAAAGGATCCCGTGTCACCTTTTGATCCTTCCGACACGCTTTTCCGATGACTTTGACATGCCTATTTCTTTAAAAATGCGCCAAAAACCGCCCATAGCAAAGCACCAATAGCTGTTAAAATCAGAAACGCAGGAATTGACGCAAGTGCCCATTTGATCATAAAACCAACCATCGAACCAAAGGGGATGTTTGAATTAAAAATGACTATATTATTAGTTTTCTGTGCTGCAAGTAAGGCTTGGTTTTGACTCACTTCTTTTACTGCATCTAGAATATCTGACAGCTTTACCACCTCGCACCTTTCTACTTCGAGTCTTTGAACATCGGGCTCTGCTGGTTTCTGGCGTTCTGCTTCAAGCCTTTGTGCC
>CAIPFN010000272.1 GCA_903864265.1 uncultured Bacteroidales bacterium
CGTAAGGCGAATAATACGGGTGTTTATCAGCCCTATAAGTGCTTTTTACAAAGGGGAGATGATACAGGATGAAATGGGGATGGGTTGTTTGGTTAAAAAAAAATATTCACGTAAATCCAATATAAAGCACGAAATTTCACCCATTAGCTATTCAGCAGTATAATTTATAGCTAAAGGACATGAAAATGAGATATCCACACTATCGATCAATTTATGCCGGAGATATTTAAAATATTAGCGATAACGAATGGACAGCCATGTTGCCAGCACGCGAGAGAAGGTAAGTCGCGCGCCAGCGGGGTTAAATAAAGCAAGCCCGGTTTCAAAGAATAAAGTTCAAATTTAATCATACTTTCCAAAGCGAATCTCCCTAAAAAAGAAAAGCCGGGTAATCCCCGGCTTTCCTTACAATGAAACAGTTGTTTTATTGCCTGTTGATTGAAATCTTCTTCGTGATTACCTGTGTTCCGGTATAGATCTGAAGTATATACATGCCGGGTACAAATCCTTCGGTAAGAATATGAAGATTAGTTCCTTCGGTGGTATTGAGGTAAACAACTTTACCTACGCCATTGATCAGGCGCACCTCGCTGAATTTAACCGGGCTTACGATATTGATAATTTCGGTTGAAGGGTTAGGATACACCTTGTATGCAGCATCATCGGTATTCGGAATACCCACTGTGATCCAGGCCGTGGTACACGATTTAGGCGATTCGCCCAGGTCGTACACAGCGGTGATACAATAGTTCTGTTGTCCGTTGGCTACAGGGTAGTCGTGGTATTGCAGCGAAGGCGTGTTGGCAATCAAGGTATCGTTGCGGTACACATTATAGGTGAGCGGAAGTGTAACAGGCTCAGTCCAGGTAACATGTACGCTGTTATCGTAAGGCTGTGCAATTACATTGGTAACCGGATTTAATACCGAACCGGGAGCCAGAACTCCAACATAAATATTCATCCCTTTTGAAATTGCGCTGGCATTAAATCCGCCGGCCCATCCGCAATGGTTGTTAACAAAGGCAACGGCAAGGAACTGATCGGTTTCGGTACCCAGGAATTGTGCCCAGGTATAACCGCCGTCGAAGCTGTAGCTTGCACCTGTTGCACCGCTGGCGGCGCCGGTGGTAACATAGGTATTATCCGTACCCGGAACATAAGTCATATCGCTAGCCAGGTAAGGGCCGGTTGGCGTAATGGTAGTCCAGGTGGCACCGCCATCATGTGTTTCCCTTAGGACTCCCGTTGTGGTAGTTTGTTGTATTAAGCCATTCATTTCATCTTTGAAACAGATTTTCTGTACCCCATCGGTAAGTGGCGTAATTCCGGTTGGGGATACCGTCCAGTGAAGTCCTTTATCGTGCGAAATATAAAGATTGCCTTTGTTTGTGCCGAACATAATGGTGCTGGTTCCAACGGCCTGGATAACGGATGTCCATCCGCCTTCGCCTGCTAAAGCTGCAATGCCGCCGTTAATATCAGCCTTAGGGACGCGGGTCCAGGTGGAACCTCCATTGGACGTGGTATAGATTTCGAAATAGGCGCTGGTACCGGTTCCGGTAACGTCACCGTGGCACATGCCTTCATTTGTATTCCAGAACCATACATTGTCAGCAAAAGATGCAGCTCCCTGCAGGGCACCGGTGAGGTGGGTCCAGCTTGTTCCTCCGTTGGTTGTTTTATAAACTCCGCAGGTATTGTCCTGGGTGCCGCTGCTGTAAACCGAAACATACGCCTGGGTTCCGCTGATAGGGCAGATGTTCCCAAGACCGTACACTATGCCTCCGAGAACTTGTCCCGGTGTCCAGGTAGCTCCTCCATTGATGGTTCGGGTAAATTCGTTGATGCTTTCGGTTGTGGTTACGCCATTATAGGCGGTAGCCCAGCAAACCAGCGAATCAACTGCAGCAATGCTTTTAATGCCGCGCGATGCAGTGGTAAAGCCGCTGGCCTGGCTGATCCATTCGCTCAGTCCAATATTCACTTCCTGGTAAACGGTGTCGGTGGCATCAATAGCTTCAACCCTTACAACATGAGCACCTAAGCCGGCCGAAAGGGTATTCCATGGATATGCAAATGTGGTTTGTGTGGTATTAAAAACCTTCACATTATCAATATACAGGTTTACGACTGAAGGGGTACCGGTAACCACTTTACAGTTAATATCGAATTCAGGACCGTAAGCAACTGAATTGTTTGCAAGCAGGTCGGGGAAACGTACAATCAGGTTGGCATTGCCTGGTTTGATACCATATACAATGGCAAACCCGGTGTTGAATACATATCCGCCGGCTGACATAGCTGTAGTTACAGAGAAAAAACCGTTCGAAGCACCCGACCAACCCCAGTTCATATGGAATTTATTGTCGCTGTTGCGGTAACCGTCGCAAACCCAGGCATGTCCTCCTGCTGCTCCGCTCCCTGAATAATACATGGGGCGGTTGGCATCCAGTTCCGATTTCAGCAAAGCAATCCAGGTGGTATTGGTATAGGCGGTTTTCAAAGCATATTGTATGCTTTTATTGTCATAGTTAAAGTAATTGCTCATAGCCCATGGAACGTCGGTTGAGTATGCACCCGAACCGTCAGTAACGCCGTAAGTCATATCTACTGCCACGCCGGCATGATACGATAACTTAGCTATTTCCTGGTAGCTGCCGCTGGTGGCGGAATTACCCATAGCCGGGAAATTATAGTTGGTTGCCCCGAAGTTAGCCGTTTGTGATCCGTAGGTAGGATCAATATAGGTATGGGAACCCACTCCCGTTGCCGGGAAGTTGTGGTATTTCATTACCTGGCTCATGGCTGTAGCCACGCAGCCCACATAGGCTTTTCCCCCTGGTCCGCCGGCAGCGGTGGGGCAATAGTAATTGTAATAAGTATCCTGGTTCCACAAAGTGGTACAGAGAGGACCTACGTCAGCGGTAGGCGAATCAATCTGGTTGTTCAGCAACTGATCCCATTCGGCCACCGACGACTGGTTTTCGATATTGTTGGAAATCATGGCGGCTATTTCCTGGTTGTAATTATCGAACCAGAAACGGGTCGAAGGATTGGTAATCTCCGTTTCGATATAGCCTTCGTTCGATTGAGCAAGGATAGGCGTAGCAGCATCGTCAGCTGACACCACCACAAAGCCACCGCCTGTATAGTTAAATACATAATAGGTGGTTACCCCGTTGTATGATTTGCTGAAACTGTTGGCTACCGTATGAGTAGCCTTACCGGAGTAGAAAGCAAAGTAGTTATCGGCTACCTGGCTGGCTTTTTCCATGGTAACAGATTTGCCGGAAGCAAACGTTACTGCCAGCAGGCAGAGTAATAGAGTAGTGAGTTTTCTCATCGTTTTTAATGAATTTATGATTTGATTTTTTAGGTATTCGAAAGAAAGGAACGGCTGATAACTCCCGTACAAAAGTATTTTATTAACTATCACTTTATCAGCTAAATACTATTGATTTATAAAGCTGTTAAGTTTTTTGTCTGTTAGAAATATTATGCTGGTCAAATGTCAACTTCAGGATAAATCAGCTGATTAGATTGCAAATATATTATTAATACGGATGTAAACTGAATTAATGTAAAAAAAAGCTCTTTCAGCGGCTTTGCTTGCATTTAACTAATACTTGTTTAATTTAGTGGCGCTAAAGTATACTCATGTCAGTACGCGATTTTCTGTATCACCCGGTTTCAGGTAAAACCAATAATTATCTTCTTTTTTTTGTTTCCCTGTTGCCGGCTATCATATTATTCAGCTTTCCTGCATGCGTGTTTTCAAATGGCATTGATCCGCCCCTGGCCTGGGTATTCAATTTCCTGGTACATGGAAAGCTGTTGTTAGGGCAGCATATTATTTTCCCCCACGGCCCCCTGGCCTTCCTGATGTATCCCCTAGCCTTCGGGCCCAATTTATGGATTGGCGTTTCCATACACCTGGGGGCAAGAATTTTCCTGGCGTACAACCTGCTGAAACTGGCCACGCGGAAACCCATGGCCTATATGATCCTGGCACTCATGGCTTCTTTTTTACTGCTGGCTGTCAATGATCTTCTGCTTTCCCTGGTGCAGGTGGTTATTCTGTGTTATCTCAATTTCTTCGAACGCCGCAATATCACCTGGCTTATCCCGGCCCTGATTATTGCTCCCTTTGCCTTGTTCGTCAAAGCCTTTGTAGGAATTGTGTGCATGCTTGTCACCCTGTCGTTTGCCGGAATCATGATATACAGGGTGATCATTGGTATTGAGAGCCGCTATCGTTTGTTGTTGTTCCTCATTGTTCCTTTCATCTTTCTGCTGGTTTGGGCAGGGCTTTATGGCAATCTGCACGGAATGGCAGCTTACCTTCACGGCATGTTGCTGCTGGCGGCTGATAATTCGGCTGCTGCAGCGGTTTATCCCCTCAATAACTGGTGGTGGATAGGAATAGCCTTGCTGAGCGGATTCCTGCTGATTGCATTTAATATATGGAATATCACCCTTGTCCGATATACGGTATTAATCGGACCCGCATTCTTTGCCATCTGGAAGTACGGCATGGCACGCGAGGATTACCTGCACACTTCCATGATGTTTATTTTTATTGTCTTTGTCTTGCTTGTTTATAATATAATTACAGGCAGATTCCGTATTGTAAACGTTTTGCTTTCGGTGGCCGTGGTCCTGTTTTTTTACCTCACTCTTCAGAAATCATACTATTACGAGCCCTTTCAAATCAGGGTAAATGGCTTGCCTGCACTCTTGAATAAGGCTTTCCATTATACTTATTTTACTGATACCTGTGAACAGTCTACCGCTAAATCCATCAGCCGCAATAAGCTGGATAAGAGCATCCTGAACCGTATAGGCGATCAGAGTGTTGATGTCTATCCCTGGGATTATTCGTATATCGCGGCCAATGGTTTAAACTGGCAGCCGCGCCCGGTACTTCAGAGTTATGCTTCCTATACCCGCGAACTCGATCATCTGAATGCCATTCATTTTGAAAGCGCGAAGGCACCCTCGTATATCATATGGGAATTGCGGAAAATTACCCATGATATTCATGGCGGTACCCTCGAGAGTATCGACGGGCGTTACCTTCTCAACGATGAACCCGAAACGCTTCTGGCTTTAATGCGGCAATATGAAATGGTGGATATGCAGCCTGGAACTTTCCCGGCATTGATACTGAAGCACAGGGCGATTCCATTGAAAAGCGAAATAAAAATTATTGGTCAGTCCCATACAAGATGGAATACCTGGATGGATGTTCCGGCTGCTGATAGCGGAATAATCCGTGCCTCTGTCGGGATAAGCAGGAATATGGCAGGGAAGCTGAAGAGCTTTTTTTATAAGGATGAAGCCACGTATGTTTATTACCTGCTCGACAACGGGGATATCCGCATGTATAGAGTCGTTCCTAAAAACATGGCTTATGGATTATGGATCAATCCCCTGCTGATCAATCCGGAAAGCAGGGCGTACGGGCCGGCTGTAAAGAAGATTATGTTTCGCTGCTCAAATACCGCCATGATGAAGGATGAAATTGATGTTAAATGGAATAAGGTTTCATTTTCTCAGGCAAGTCCTTCAATCCTTAACCAATCCGAGCGTATAAACCCGATCAGGACGTTTTTTGGAATTACCGTCAGGGCTGATACAGCCGAAATGCTGGTAAGCGGGAATAAAATGGATGGAAAAGAGCCTTTCTGGTCGGCTGCGGATGAATCAAAGGTAGGAACCAACGGCAGCAATCGATTCAACCGTTTGCTCCCGGGCGAATATTCGGTTTCGTTTCAATACCCCCTCGATTCACTCAAAGGTTCTGATACTTCTTACGGAATCATCGTTCGGGCGGGCGTTTGGGCCAGTGCATTGCCAGGGGCTAAGGCTGTATATGTTATTGCGGTTGAAAATAACAATAATTCCATTATCTGGAAAGGCGTTGATATACAGGATTTTATTCACGAACAGCGTCATTTGAATTTCGTTACCAACTATATCAATCCGGATAAAACCTTGCTCCGTCAAAAAGGCCTTGTGCTGAAAGTGTATGCATGGAATACAGGGAAAGAAGCTCTGGACCTGGACGATTTTTCGGTGCGTATTGAGAAGAGATAGGAAGACAACTGGTTTCAACAGCGGTTAAATGTGATTATAGTTATAAATACAAACGAAATCCTGTTGAGATTAATTGCTTTTATACCATTCGCATTCTATCCGAAACCTATTTTCGTTTTCATTCGTTTAGTAACTTTTTAATGTGTGTCAGCAATATCCCTGAATAAATCTTTTGACTTAAAACTCTCCCCTGGCAGGCGGTAATCTCATTGCCTAAAAATTACTACCTTTGCCCCCTGCTTACTGGCAGTTAACCAAATCAACCTCCGAAAATACTGGAATACAATGTTTGAAAGTCTAAGCGACAGGCTCGACAGAGCGTTTAAACTGCTGAAAGGC
>CAIPFN010000273.1 GCA_903864265.1 uncultured Bacteroidales bacterium
TAGGAAGCTTTCTCTTTGGGCAACATAGCGGAACATGGATTTGACTTCTCAGCATAATTTTCAGGGTTTAAGGACCGGCCTTATAGAAATTTTACAACAGCTGTAGCCGAAGGTAAAATGCACGGGCACGTGCGTAGCAAAACACAGCTTCACGTGCTGTCCGGATGAGGTTCAACTCTTTCTAGCCTTGTTTTGCGAGCTTTTACCGAGGCATACAGATGTGTAAAATTTATATAAAGCCTTGACTTTTTATTCGCCCATTGCTTATTTTTAAAGGAGCTCATGAGATCGCTTCGCTAAGTTGGTCCTTTTGTGTCAAGACAAAAGGACATAAAATCAACTAAACATTCCGAAATAATTTGATTGTTTGATATATGTGATAGCTACCGGGATTTCAATTTTATGGAATAGTCAATTGAGCAGGAATTAAAGAACCGGAGTATGAAACTGGTTTTACTTTCAACTTAATCGTTTTAAGATAAAACGTAATATCTCTTTAGCTCATCAAAATAATATTCTGCCGGCAGATACAGTTCGGCGCAGCTTATTTGATAAGGGTGGAAATGAAGGAATTAAGTAAATTGTTTATTCCGGCTGCCGGCAGGATTCGGTACTACAGGAATTAACAACAAGGCGATATAGCCCGGCATGGCCCTATCACAGCCCACTCTTTGAAGGGAGTATTAATCAATTCCTTAAAACGGGGGATGCACCATCCTTGATACAACATATTATGCCGTTAAGCAAACCTTCGCGTAGCTGCCTGTTCACCACACTTTCGGTGTAAAAAATAAAAACCTTGAAAAAGGAGTAAAACCTGAGCTTAATTATAATGAAAATTCTGCTTGAAATACGATCTCATATTTTACGTATTTCAATTATCTTTGTGGAAAAACAGAATCCGTATGGCCGAAATTAAACAAACCAACAACAAAGTCGCCGAAGGCAGGAAACCTATGGGCAAGGTGAGAAAACAGATCCGGAAGTATCTGTATTTAGCATTGGCGTTTTTTATTCTGATAGTCGGGCTTTATATATACTGGAGTTTCTTCTTTACATACAGCGATGGGTACCGGGCAGGCATGCTGCAGAAATTCTCGCGAAAGGGAACCATATTTAAAACCTATGAAGGCGAAATGATACTGAGCAGCGTTCAAAGCAGTAAAAATGTCGCGATTGCTTCCGAAAAGTTCCTGTTTTCGGTGGCGGATAAAAATGTTGCCGCCCAACTCGATACCCTGCAAGGTAAAAATGTGGTAGTTCATTATACACAGAAAAACAATACTTTGCCCTGGAGGGGAGAAACCCTGTTTATGGTCAGCAGCGTGAAACTAAGCAACTGATAGGCTGTGGCAGCGATTTGCTAAGGGTAAATGCAGGGTGTACGGAATGCCATAATAAAGCTGATGGGTTAATATGTAACCTGATCCAAAAAGCAGGAATTGTTGCATTGAAAGCATTCTGCTGCCAACGTTCTGAGGAATGAATTCCAAACAATTATACTCCAGGTAATTCCTTCAACTGCCCGTAGTTGAAATTACTATGGTTTCCCTGATGTCCTCTTACAGCACTTTATCTTTAAAAAACTTATAGGTTTCTGTTTGAGAATTGATTTTCAGGTTTGGATTGCCTTTCACATACTGGTTCGATTTGGTTGGGGATATGAGTCTTGCCTTGGTGTTGTCGCGTAACTGTATCTGCAGCATGGTCATGATCTCCCGTTGCAGATCACGGTCGAAAATAGGGCAGGCCACTTCTATACGGTTGTCGAAGTTGCGTTCCATCCAGTCGGCCGACGACAGGTAGTATAATTCGTTACCCCCGTTGGCGAATACCATCAAACGGCTGTGTTCCAGGAAGCGTCCGACAATGGTAATGGCTTCAATATTTTCGCTCAGATGAGGGACTCCCGGCTGAAGTACACATATCCCCCGTACAATGAGTTTAATTTTAACTCCCGCCTCACTGGCTTCATAGAGTTTCTTTACAATTTTGATATCGGTCAAATTGTTGATTTTCAATATCATCCACGCATCTTTACCTGCTTTGGCGTTGCGGATTTCATTGGTCAGCAGTTTAATGAACTGAAGACGCATATGGAAAGGGGCTACAATAAGTTTGGTAAAGCGGGGCGCATTATAAATGGATTCGAACAGGTGAAAGACGCTGTTAACATCGGCAACAATCTCTTTGTTGGCCGTAAAAATGGACACATCGGTGTAAACCTTGGCCGTGGTTTCGTTGAAATTCCCCGTTCCTATGCCGGCGTAATATACATTTTTAAGGCCTTCCCTGCGCCGTATAAGCAGTAGCTTGGCATGTACCTTATAGCCCGGAATGGATTGTATCACTTTTACACCCTCCTCCTGCATTTTTCCGGCCCAGTAAATGTTGGCTTCCTCGTCGAACCTGGCCTGAACTTCCAGGAAAACGGTAACTTCTTTACCATTCCGGGCCGCGTTGATCAGGGCGTTTACCACGTTGGAATTACTGGCCACTCTATACAAAGTCATTTTGATGGCTCTCACCTGGGGATCGAGGGAGGCTTCCCGCAGCAGATCGATAAGGTAATGAAACGACTGGTACGGGTAATGCAGCAGGTAATCTTTTTCCTTAATGCCGGCCAGTATGCTTTTGGTAACCCTTAATCCCTGGTGTTCGAGCGGTGGCATGGACGTAAATTCCAGGTCGGGGGTGCCTATATTCGGGAAACTCACAAAATCCTTGAAGTTGTGATAGCGTCCCCCGGCCGAAATGGTGTCGCCCTGGCTGATATTGAGTTTGGCAAGCAGCTGTTTCAGAAGCCGTTCAGGCATATGCCTATCGTACACAAACCTCACTGGAGGCGCAATTTCACGCTGTTTCAGTCCTTCGGTCATCAGTTCAATGAAACTCTTCGATACATCGTTGTCGATATCCATTTCCGCATCGCGGGTAAACTTGACGGCATAGGCCTTGAAGATATTAAATCCAAAAATGGAGAAAATTTCGTTCATGCAATGCCTGATCACATCGTCGAGCAGGATGATATAGTGCTTTTCGTTTTCAGAGGGAAGGATCAGGAAACGCGAAAGGGTGTTCACCGGCACTTCCACCAGGGCGTAATTTTCAAGGGCCGGCTTGCCTTTTACCTGCAGCACTACCGCCAGGTACAGGGAATGATCGTGCAGGGAGGCAGCTTTCAGGTTACTCAGGATAATAGGGAAAAGACAGGGCCGTACATGTTCCCTGAAATATCGCTCCACGAACTTACCCTGCCCGGCTGACAATTCTTTGTCGTTGATCACCAGTATGTTTTTCGTGGCAAGTTCGTGAATAACCGAATTGTAGATATGCTGAAACTCCTTCTGCTGATCCTTTGTGATACGGTTAATTTCGCGCAGGGTTTTGCGGGGATTGATATATTTATCATGGAAAACACCTTTATCCATGTCAATCATCCGGTTCACCGTGGCTACCCTCACCCTGAAAAACTCATCGAGGTTATTGGAATAAATGCCCAGGAATTTCATGCGGTTCACCAGTGGGGTGGCCGGGTCGGAGGCTTCCTGTAAAACCCTTTCGTTGAAATGCAGCCAGCTGATCTCCCTGTTAATGATGTTGCTTTTAGTTCCGGCCATAGGTATTCGGATATTGGTTCCTCCCGTTTATCCACTGAGGTATACTAAACAGGGAAATAGTATCATTTGTTAATTTTAACACTACAAATTCCCCATTTTTCTAAGGAAAATATATAAGTTAGAACTGTGATGATTTGATTTAACTCAAAGGTAAAGGTATAAAAGTTGAAATGATGTTAAAGTTAAATAATTATTAAATTACATATCGTCAAGGCCAGAATCCTTTTCCCCGTCCAGGCTGATCCGGTTTATCACGCCTTTTTAAAGAATAGAAACCCAATAGGCTGTTGGGCACCTTCCCGATCAGCTCCTTTTGCCCTATAATCCGTCGTCTGTCCTTGGGGTCCGATGAATTAATTCAGCAAATTGATGATGGTTTCTGAAATCAGCCAGCAGTTACAGCCCGGTCAAAACGTTTCCGGGGTTTATAATAATTATGAGTACAGCAGCCAGAATTTACAGGGATTGATTATATTTACACTGGATTTCGCACCTAATGATCTGCCTGTTTTTGAACTATCAGATTCTTGTTTTTATCGGGCCGGCAGAGGGAACAGCTATTTTATGCTGAAGGACAGTGCTGTAGATTCCGGCAACATTCATTCCTTCACGCCCTATACCTGTTTGCATGCATTTATCTACCCAATGACTCGTGTATACTTATTCCCGGCTTATTCTTATAACTACTCTCATCTTTAAAGGTTTAGGCTATGAAAGCTATTTTTCTTTTTACAGCAGTATTTCTTCTGCTTCAGTCCTGTCTTGCACAGGAGGCACAGGTAGCTGTATTCAGGCACGAATTGCGATGGACGGATGAAACCCGGTTTCCGAACTATTTTGTCTCGGCCCCGGTTCGCGATTCCGTTTTTAACGATACCCGGATTGAATTAATGAATTACCTGAAGGTCCCGGATGTGAAGCTGCCCAAAGAAGTGGAATACAGGATTATAAATGGATTTGGCAAACAAAATGTGGACATGCAGGGGGATATTCCGGGTCACCCTCCTGTGATTGGAATATTTTCGTTTATTACCAGGGCTACATCAGGATATGCCATATTCTGGAAACTCAAGCTTGTGATCAGGCAGGATAACAAAATTATTCTTGAAAAGGAGATTGCCCACGAGTTAGAGTATTTCAATGTTTCGGGTTATGTTAGCCCGCAACTCTGGATGTCGCCCGAAGAATTCAGGGTAACTTTTAAACGGATGCTTGATGAAGCCTTAGGTGTGATACCGCCCAACGGGGAGAAGATCGTGCTTGGCCTGCAGGAAGACGCCCAGGAACAAGCCCGTTTTCTGGTTACCCTCAGGGAAAACGAACATCTGGCCGACTCTCTTGTGCCGCAACCCGTGCGATGTCTCTTGAAAATTAACGGTGCCTGGAAATCGGCCGGTAACTTTTCAGCCCGGCTGGATAACGGAAATGAAACGGGATCAGACTTTTATTTTAAACAGGGTGGTAACTTTCAATGGCCGCAACCTTCATTTTCTTCGGTACTCGCCTCCTTATTCAGCGAAACAACAGGAATCAATATTGAATACGATCAGAAAGTGACAAACCAGATCAATGGACGCCTCACATTTGCCGACGGGCAGCAGGTAGGCCTTAAACTGAAATGGATGGAAATAGCCACGCGCTCAACCTTAAGCGACGATGTATCATCACGGATAACCGCGCCTTTGACCGCCGAATTGTACGATGAAAAAGTGCAGGCAGGATATTTTCTATATACCCGTACGGAGGAAACAACGGTCACGGATAAAACCAGGGTAAAATTCAATGCATTTACCGGTCATCAGAAAGAGAATACCCTGGGCAGCGAATGGATACATCGCATAAAAGGTTCCATATATAACAAACCTATTTTCGCCGAATATAACGAAACGCACGGTATTATTAAAGTACAGTCGGGCGATGAGGTGCTCGGTATTATGGTGGTTCAGAACTGTAATCCTGACAGCAGATCCATAGGCAATGTAAGTTTGTCGAAGAATAAACTTATTATGGCTTCTTCCGGAAGGACAATCGGCAAGCCATCCCTGAAGGATGAAAAGAAGCTGGAATGGTATCCTGTATATTTTCCTGCAAGTGCCACCAACGATTCGCGTAAAATATGTATCGAAACCCTGGTCTGTTTGTTTTTCGGCATTGGGAACATGTAATCCATCAGCGGCCTGTAGTTTATCAGAACGCATGGTATACCGGCATTAGAGGCCGTTCAAAACCCGGGTAAGGTTCCCCAATAAAAACCTGAAGCATGATTTGTAGACATACAAATCATGCTTAACAGGTAAACTTTAACTTACAGGAAACAACATAAAGGAACCACGACCTGAAGTCCGCAATACAATTACAGACGCCGGTTTTGGAACGGGCGTATGCTTAGCTTTTGCCTACTGTACATTAGTACCTGGCTTGAACGGCTTGTGGCCTTTGATGCATTTTACAACATTCCCGGCCAGACTGTAAAGTTCTGAATTACTTTCGCATCGTTGAGATCGGCCCATTTCTCGGTATCGAGGTGCACGGATACAACGCCGGTAGTAGGCAATGAATCGAGCCTGGGACTGGCGAAACGATTTGCAACCATGGTTATAACAGGATTGTGGCCAACAATCATCACGCTGTTGATGGAATCATCCAGTTCATGAAGAAGATTGATTGTATCCGAATCATCACCGGTGAACAGTTTATCGTTCGATATAACTTTATTGGACGGAATACCGAGTTTATCTGCAATAATCAGAGCAGTGGCATACGCTCTTTCAGCGGGGCTGGCAATGATCTGATCGATAACTGGTTTGCTTTCGGCCATATATTCGGCTATTTTGCAGGTGCGTGCAACACCTGTATCAGTAAGCAATCGCTCAGCGTCAACAATGTGAGCACTTTCAGGAACTGCTTTTCCATGTCGTACAATATATACAGTCTTCATAACTGGGGTTTTAAATTTCTGTAAACATACAAAATAACTTAAACCGGAAAAGCCTTAATCGAAAATTATCAGGCGCAGGAATAAAAAAAAGCATTAATTTAGAATGGTTATATTTAACGTAAGTGTTAACCCAATGTAAAGAAAACAATAATTCCGGGTTGGGCTGCCTTGCGGTATCCCAAAACCCGGAATTGTAAACCTGGTACCCTGAAACAGGCAGGCGGAATTATTTTATTTAATCAGCAAACAAAGGGAATTCACTCATCATTTCGTTCACCTGCGAACGGACTTTTGTAATCACCTCCTCATTATCGTGGTTGGCAATTACTTCGTCAATCAGGTCAACGATCACCGGCATATGTTCTTCCTTCAGGCCGCGGGTGGTAATGGCGGGAGTTCCCACCCGGATTCCCGAGGTAGTGAATGGGGTACGGCTATCGAATGGTACCATGTTCTTATTCAACGTAATATCAGCTTTTACCAGCAGGTTTTCAACCATCTTGCCGGTAATGTCAGGATATTTGGTGCGCAGGTCGATGAGCATCAGGTGATTGTCGGTGCCTCCGGAAATAACCTTGTATCCTTTATCCATAAAGGCTTTCGACATGACCTGGGCATTCTTTTTAACCTGGATGGCATATTCCATAAATTCATCCGAAAGGGCTTCGCCGAAAGCAACCGCCTTGCTGGCAATTACATGCTCCAGAGGCCCGCCTTGAATTCCGGGGAAAACAGCACTGTCGAGCATGGCCGACATCATCTTGGTCTCGCCTTTAGGAGTCTTGATTCCCCATGGGTTTTCGAAGTCCTTCCCTATCAGGATGAGTCCTCCGCGAGGCCCGCGCAAAGTTTTATGCGTGGTGGTGGTAATAATATGACAGTAAGGTACAGGATCGTTCAACAGTCCGCGGGCAATGAGTCCTGCAGGATGAGCTATGTCGGCCATCAATAAGGCACCTATCTTATCAGCAATCTGTCGCATGCGTTTATAGTCCCAGTCGCGGCTGTAAGCCGAAGCCCCGGCAATGATCAGTTTGGGTTTTTCGGCCAGGGCAACAGTCTCCATCTTATCATAATCAATAGTCCCTGTGGCTTCTTCAACGCCATAAGCGATTGGATGATACAGTATGCCTGATGAGTTTACCGGTGAGCCGTGCGAGAGGTGGCCGCCATGCGAAAGATTAAGCCCCATAAAGGTATCACCCGGTTTCAGAATGGTCATCAGCACGGCCATATTGGCCTGTGCTCCCGAGTGCGGCTGCACATTGGCCCACTCGGCTCCGAAAAGTGCCTTGGCCCGGTCGATGGCAATCTGCTCGGTTTGATCTACAATCTGGCAACCTCCATAATACCTGCGTCCTGGATAGCCTTCGGCGTACTTGTTGGTCAACACCGATCCCATGGCTTTGAGGACCTGCTCGCTGACGAAATTTTCGGAGGCGATCAGTTCGATGCCATGCATCTGACGGTCTTTTTCCTCATTAATGAGGTCAAAAATAACTTTGTCTTTTTTCATGTTTTATTTTGCAGTATGTTGTAAACAAATCAATTAGCAATAACATTGAATATGGTGGGGCAAAGGTAAAAAATATGATGATACTGGCAAGCCTGAAGAAAAGTAAGATCAGGCCGAAAGTTGGATTTCAGGGGATCAGAAGAAGGATATGAGGGAAAAGGAAAATGAAAAGTTGATGAGAGGGCTGGGTTGCCATGGGGAGATTATGTTTTTTCGGATCAGTGTCTGTACAACCGCAGGTGTGTCTGACACTGATCCGAAACCTGTAAATACTTATTGCGGCACCGTGGAACGAAACCTTATGTTTCACCAAAGCTAAATTAAGAAATGCTTTTCCCGGGGGAAACGTATAGCAGTATAATGAGGTCATGCCTTCAACCCGGGTTTTGGCCCGGACCATAATATTCACATTCGGCAAACGCCGGATTCAACGCCCCTGCAGGCAGCACAAACTGTCACCAGATCAAAATGAGCCGGTCCGGCCTTATTTACCAGGGTATATATGCTCCTATGGAATACAACAACATTACCGGCGGCTGTGTTTTGGAGTCAGGCCAGTTTGGGCCTTTTTCAACGGCAAAGCCTAATCCAATCTGAGCCGTGAACCATTTTTTGCCCCTGTACACATAAGATGGACCCACTACACTTTGGGTATAACTGTCGCCAACACCCTGGTGCCAGTAAGCCAGTGAAACGAAACTGCTCCTGATGGTCGGCTTCAGGTGGATGTTCAGCCCGCCGCCAAATCCCACAAAACCGGCCCCGGCTTGTATCCCGATCCTGTTTGATACCAGTACTTCCAGGTCAGCACCGATAAGAGAACCACCTCCCTGCAAAATGCCAAAGGTGGCACAAAGTCTTTTCTGCGTTTCAGCTGTTTCCTGCGAAAAAGCATGAGTCATGCCCAATGCCAGGAAAATTAACAATAATTGCTTTTTCATAGTAATGAATTTTAAATTGAATATCAGTGATTTACAAAGGTATTAAATTGGATAGGAAGTCAATTGCA
>CAIPFN010000274.1 GCA_903864265.1 uncultured Bacteroidales bacterium
AGGTGCTCTAACCAACTGAGCTATAGGCCCGCAATGCCTTCTAATAGAGAACGGCACTTAATCGGGATGCAAATGTACAATTTTAAAGTAAAATATAAAGCAGCCACCCTTCCTTTTTATAAAACGGCTCTTTGCCAAAAAATACTAATGCCATACTAAGTAATTGCGGGCAACGTTAATTTCATGTACTTTTGTCACAAATCTCAAGCACAGTATGAAAAAAATATTCACCATAAGTTTGCTGATGGCCCTCACTGTCGCATCCTTTGCACAGAAGCCTTCGGCCGAAACCATCCGCAAACGCTTCAGCCTGAGCACTACTCTCTTCAACGATTTCTGGATGAAAATGCCCGATTCAACCAAAGCCAGGACCATCAACCAGGGAATTGATGTTTACGCAATCTACAACTTCCCGATGGACCGCGCAGGACATGTGTTTTTCTTCGCCGGCGCCGGTATCGGGGCTCATAACCTTTACACCAAGTCCCTCATCGGAATAGGCAAATACAATGCTTACAACAAAGCACTCATTACCGATCCACTGGTTTCCTACTTTTACAATGCTCCTTCAAGCGTTGATGGTCAGAGTATCACAGTTAAAAACAATAAGCTATCCCTTACTTATGTGGACATTCCCTTCGGATTCCAATACAAGGCCGCCAGTAAACTGCATGCCACCCTCGGCTTCAAGGTTGGCTGGGTGCTGAATGACCATACGAAATATAAGGGCAGCGACCTGGAAGGCAGCGGCAATACCGTGAAATTAAAATCGCTGAACCTTCCCAATATTAAAAATATGCATTACGGACCGTATCTTACGGTCGGATATAAATGGTTCGGGCTCACCGCCTATTACCAGGTTTCATCCGTTTATGAAAAAGACCTGGGTCCGCAGATTTACCCGATTTCCGTAGGAATTACCTTTTGCCCTTTTTAATCAGAATCTGAACTTAACGATTGCTTCAACCGGAGATTGAATTTCGAAAAAGCCTGTTTGCCGCATAGCTGACAGGCTTTTTTGTGCAGCGGCCTCCCGTCATGTTCAGAAACGAACCGGCTGGTTTAAGCATAAACACGGAAATTGAACCGGCTGTCCCGGCAGGCCCGGCGGCAGAATCTCCCCCCGAAGTAATCCTTTACGAGACAGCTTGAGAGATTAAAGAGCAAAGGTCAGCGCAAGCATGATTCCGGCACCTGCCAGGAATCCCAGGTAAATCTGTGCCTCAGTGTGGGCCTTTAGTATCAACCGGGCAGAACCGGCCATTCCGGCCAGCAGAATGACAGCCAGTATGACCGGAAGGAAATCAACTCCCATCCTGATAGAAAAACCGGTCAGGGCAGCTGCCACCGACCCCCAGGCAAGGGTATGAAGACTGATCCTGTATACCAGGTTGATCAGCAGGCCTGCGATCAGGGTAATCATGGCACCGTAAAAGAAGAAAAGGAAATACGAGGGTAACCCCAGCCTGCGTAACAGGTAAAGCAAAGCCATATAAGAAGCCGAAGTAACGATG
>CAIPFN010000275.1 GCA_903864265.1 uncultured Bacteroidales bacterium
GTATGATTTCGGATGTATGATTTCGGATGTATGATTTCGGATGTATGATTTCGGATGTATGATTTCGGATGTATGATGTATAAAGTAGGATGTGGGATATGGGATTTTGGATGTAAGATGTAGGACGTAGATAGTAAAAGTGACTGAAATCCGAAATCGAAAATCGAAAATCCGAAATCCGAAATCCGAAATCCGAAATCGAAAATCCGAAATCCGAAATCAGCGTTTCTACTGATCACAGGATTTAAGCAGAAGGAAGGCTTATTTCCGGAAAATCCAGATGCCGGGGAACTCGGCTTTCAGTTCGTTCGACTTAATAGCTGCCTGCCGGGCCGAATTATAGGAGGTAAGGGCAATACGGTATATGGAATCTCCGGGTACAATAAAAGCATCGGGGTACCCTTTTGAAATAATTCGTTTCAGTTCTGATTTTGCTGATGCCCTGCTTTTAACACTGGCTACAACAAGGTAATAATTTATACCGGGGCCAATGACTGGCTGTTGATGAAGTTTTCCGGATGCAGTTTCATTTTTCTTAACCTTGTTTTCAGACATGGCCGGGTCCTTTTCTTTAGAGGAGGAGTTTACTTTGGCAACACCATTTCCCGGAACCGGCTGAGGTCCGGCCGGAAGGTTTGCCAGATTTTCAGGAATCTTTCTATCCGTTTTATCGCCAAGCCAGAGCACGGCGTAACCGTCTTTGATCCCGACACCAATGGCTTTCCAAAGGTATCCTTTCCATTTCCCTCGGCTGAGAATCATATCCAGCGAGGCTTCCACCTGCTGCCACATGGCTGCAGCATCAGCCGGGGTGGCAATCTCTTCGCCCCAATAAATCAGCTCATACCCACTGCCGGCATACCCGGTTATTTCCCTTGGTTTCGTCTTCATACACTGAATTCCCGAAAGTCCTTTGGAACTGCAGCATTCAGTCCATTTACCGGATCCGCTCCAGCTGTGAAGACTGCAACCCTTATCCTGGGGTCTCCACTTTATCAGGTCATCAATATGGGTATGTGCTACTGTGCATAAACTGGCCGAAAGGGAAATGGAAGGGAGTTTACTTTGAATACGGATATCATTGATCATATTAAACAGTATGATCTCATCCTGCGAAACTCCTTTGGAAACTGAATCCTGAACGAAACCCTCATTCGGATAATTCCGGGCAACAACCTGGAACACCATCATGATAATCAGTAACAACAGAAACACCTCTTTACGCTGGAGCATAGTTTACTTATCAAACTTAAAACGTTTGGCTAAATTACTAAAAATCCCCCAACTTATGCTATAAACATTTGATTAATGTCGTTTTGAGTCCTGATCCTCGCCCAGGAGAACGCCTGCTTTACCTGTTCATGAGTGCGAAAAACTGCTTCAGTTCGGCTCTTTTGGCAGGAGTAAGTTTATGCCACCTTATGCCTTCCACCGCGCCTTCAATAGCGCACAACTTACTGAAACAGGGATCGGAGGCAATAGCTTTGATCCTGATAAATGCCTGAAAAGCACCTGCTTCATAAAGATCTTCCGGAGTCAAAATCCCGGCTTCCCTGAGCAAACCGGCTAAAACACTTCCAATATTGGGCATGTTCTCCAGTCGGGAATCCATGTACGCTGATTCAGTTCCCGGTTGGGGGTGTATAGTATTCATAGCCGGTAATTGGGATACATATTACAAAAATATGAAAGTTATGGCCGGCATACAACCTGATTGACTAAGTTTGCAAAAAATGAACATCCCCATGAACCTCCGGCCCGCACATTTGCTGTATGAATACCTGCAACTCACGCAATTCGATATACATAAGGCGATGATGAAACATAAATTAGACCGAATATCCCCAACCCTTCGTGGCCGATGGCTGGACATAGGCGCAGGCGATCAACCCTATAAAAAATATTTTGCAAAAGCGGATGAATACCTCACTACCAATACACAGCGCCATTACAGCCTGCAAGAGTTTGAAAAGGTTGATCCGCTCACCACTTTTTGGATCGAAGACGGGAAAGCACTTCCGGTTCCTGATAATTCACTGGATGGGGTGGCGTGTTTCCAGGTGCTTTCGGTGATCGATCAACCCGCCGCGTTTTTCGGTGAAATACAAAGGGTGTTGAAGCCCGGCGGACAATTACTGCTTACCACTGATTTCCTGTACCCGGTGTGGAGCAGCGAGGACAGGTACCGACACACCGCGTTCGGCCTGGCTCAACTGGCTGAATTGAATGGATTTACGGCCTGTCCGGCAGAAAGTTTTGGCGGGTTCGGATCAGCTATATATGCCTTGTTCATGCGATACATGCGTTCATTCCCCGAAATATGGAAAAGCAAAAAAATCATGGCAAAGATCTTATCCGCGGTGCCTTACCTGCTGATGGTCATGCTACTGCCGCTTATAAGTCTGAAAGGAATCATCATATTCCAGATTGAAAAAAACAATAGCAATACCGATTTCACATTTAACCTCCTGTTTACAGCAGTTAAAAAATAAAAGCGGCCTGTTAAAACGTCTGGAAATAAGCCCTGATATGCTGGAAAGGACTTATTTTATGGAAAGGAACCCCCGGCAAGGTTTCGGCCGACAGTATAAACTGCCTGATATAACTCACAATTTCCGTCATTCCCTTGAAATTAATCAATTCGGTGTCATCCTGGGGGGTATGGTACTCTGCATCAAGTCCGGAGGTGAAATAGATGACCGGAATGCCCTTTTTCAGGAAAGGGGCATGGTCAGAAAATGCCGGCGCCCCTTTAATCTTCCGGATTGAAAAATCAGGATGAGCCAGTTCCGCTATCACTTGATCCCAATAAGGCGACGAAGCCATCCCGAGTATATTGATGGTATCGCCCTGGCATCCCAGGCGTCCTACCATGTCCATATTGAGCATGTACACAATATTATCCTTATTCACCCATGGTAAGCTGCAAAAAGCCTTGGATCCGAACAAGCCCTTTTCCTCGGCACTGAAAGCGATAAAAATATAGTTATATTTAAGTACCTTATTGTTAACCGCCCAGCGGGCAAGTTCGAGCAAAGCTGCGGTTCCGCTTGCATTGTCATCGGCGCCATTATGTATCTGAGGCGTCTTGTCGTCGCCTTTCCTTGATTTTGTAATGCCGACATGATCGTAATGAGCACCTATCACCACAGTTAGCGCGGATTTGTTGTCGATCCAGCCGATCACATTAGCCGGTTTCGAAACCGTGCGGTCAATCTCTACCGATAAGGAACAGTTTGCTGTACGGAGCCTTCGCATTTTGTTGTAAGGCAGCCGGGCCACATACACCACCGGCACATCCAGCGAAACGGTGAAGGGTGAGCCGAATAACACATCTTCGACCGGTTTACGGGAACTGTTGTGCAGAATTACGCCGGCTGCTCCCTGCTTTACCACAGAGCTTACCCGCGATATGATACTTGCAAGCACTTCTTCCTTACTCTCATGCCCCAGGCCGGAGGCTATGTCGATGACCACTATTTTGCCGTTTAAATCTGTTTTCCCATTATTACCATTCTGACCTTTACCCACATTGACCAGCGGAGCGCTTACATCTGCAGCAGATGATAAATCGGTGGCGCCGAACTCTTCTTTGTGCTTAAATTCAATATTATTTACCTTCAGTTTAGCCTTCTTATAAAGGACCGGGAAATTCATCCTGAATTCGCTCAGGTAAGAGCCTTCATGATCGCCTTTGGGCAGGAGCCCGATTTCGCCCATTTGTGCTGAAAGATACGCCGAAGCCATCTTCTCGCTGTAGGTGCCGGCTTCCCGGCCTTTCAACGAATCAGAAGCAAGTAGAGTGACATCACGCCTCATGCGCTGTTCCGGGGTAATTGCCCCACCCGGCTGCTGCGCTGCCGTATAATTTGCCCTGCACACAAAAATCAGTGAGAACAGGAGTATGGTAAAGTTTATTTTATTCATCAGATGCTTTTAAACTACTTTGTTAATTTTTCCGGCTAATTTTCGCACAAATGCCTGCCACACAAAGCATTCGCACTTTCCATCCACTATAAGCGCCCCCCCGCCCAGGCCGAAAGTATGCATTCCTTTGCGGAATTCCGAACCTGGTGAAGGATTCAATATCGAGTATTCTTCTTCCGAAAACTCTGTAGGGGTGAGTTTCACAATATGGTTTATGTATATACGGCGCCCGGATCGCATGGAACAATCCTGTGCCGGGCGAAGCAGTTTCCCTTCGAGGATAAACGGGTTTCCTGCCGGCCTCGATGAACGTATATCCACTTTCACCGGGTTATTGGCATGGCTTTTATAGGGTCCGCGTACATTTTCAGCATACCAGATATTCAGCCTTTCGTTAGTGGAAATTTTATCCGTAAAAAACAGCCACCACAAGCCGTTAGAGTAAAACAGGGAAGGATCGACGGCTTGCAGGTTTTCAACCAGACATTGTTCAAATACCAGTTTCCCACCCCTAAGGTCATAGGAGTACAAATCCACATTACCTCCGGCCGAATTTTCAGGAATACAATACCATGTGTTTTCATATTCGAACATGGAAGGGAACGCCAGATGATACGCTTTCTCCAGTGCTACGGTTTTATCGCTTACGGCATACGATTGACTGTCAACCTTCAGGGAAACCAATACCCCTTTTGCCGTTTTGTAATCGTATTCTTCGCAAAGTATATGATAATGGCCGTCTTTAACGAATCCGAAGGGATCGGCATGGTAAACCGATTGTACGTTGCTGATTTTCAACCATACAGGTTCCGGAATTGTGACCTCACCCGGCCTGACCAGGTTTTGAACATCAACCGGAATAATACCCACATTCCATTTTTCGGTCAGGAACAAATCGCGGTAGTGAAAGCGGAGCTTGTTCAGAGTTACTTTCCAAAAAAAGAGCAGCATCTTCCAGTTATCAGGAAGCTTATAAATAGCCGACACGGGTGAATTGGTAACCGAAAGAAAACCGGTATTCACGTTTTCTATGTCCCTGCATACCTGCAATGGCCATTCGGTTGTACTTTTCAACAGCTTGTCGAGATTTGCCTGCCACGAATGGTTTATGGTCCCAAAATAGGCTTTGTGCAGTATCACGCCGCTATCGATCTTATTGGTAAGTCGCTGCAGAATAGCAGCATTAACGGGATCGCCAAACATGATCTCCCAAAAACCCGTGGGTACACCGCGGTATTTCCGGTCGTCGTCGTGGTGATACGACCAGACGCCATATTTGGCAGCCTCGAGTATTTCCCCTTTGATGATGCCGAATCCAAACCTGAGTATAAAATCCAGATGGCAGGATTGTATTTTTGCAACATCCGCTTCATCGAAATAATCAGCATACCCTTTCCTGGAAGTGAAGCATGGCATGGCTGGCAAATCCGGAAAACTATCCCTGATATCCGCATCCATCTTCGCCTTAGGTTTCATCATATACCTGAACCAAACGCGGATTAACAATTTTGAATACGGGTAGTTGAGGATCTTTTTACGGAAGCCCTGCTGCCGGGTCGGGTTTGCATTTACAATCAGCAACGAACAGCTATGGCCTTCCGAAACCAGGTTCCGGATGGTTTCGATTTGCCATTGCTGAAAAATATTGCCGTTACACAGTATGCCGAAATTCATTGAACGCGTTTTAAATCATTTGTTGTTTCAGGGCTGAAGAATCATTAACCTGCTGTTATTCAAACTACTGGAGTGATAACAATTTCTCAATCTGACTGTAATGTGTTAGTCAGGCTGTTACTCCCGCCCCATTTAGCTGCCGGCAGCAAAACCAGGGGCTTTTTTTTGCACGGAGGCTATTGTAACGCAAGCTTTCATTTTGTTAAAATCCGGAAGTTAAAATCACCCAACTTCCGTTCGTGCCTTCTGATCTGCTGTACTTGCTGATAATGAGTTGATCCGGATAAAATTGTTGAAGGCATCGCGTTTCAGGAAGCGCCAGGGATAGCAAAAGCATACAGTTCTTTCAATTTTGCTGCAACCGCCTGTTTGCCAAATATAGCCACAGCCTCCTGCCGGATTTGAGTTTTGTCGAATTCAGTGTAATGATCCAGCATAAAAGCGAGGGCGTCCTGCAGTCCGGCTTCATCACCGGCAGCCACCAGCCTTCCGTTGGCAGGGTGAATATATTCCGGGATGCCTCCCACCGCCGTTGCAACCACCGGGAGCCCGCATGAGAAACTCTCACTTATCACTACCGGCATATTCTCATAATTGCTGAACATCACCATAAAATCGGCACTCTGGTATATATCCACAAGGTTTTCATTCTCGAGCAGGCCTGTAAACCTGACCATGGATTCCTTGATTCCAAGCTCATGACCCAGGGATTTCATCTTTTCCAGGTCTATCCCCTCCCCTACCATAATGCATTCAAAATCAGTTCGCTCCAAAGCCAGTTTGCTGATGGCTCGTAGAAGCCCGCTTATGTTTTTCGAGCGGTCCTCGAAACAGGAGATATGAATAAAACGAATCTTACTGTTCAACATTTTATCCGACAAGGGTATATAAGCCTCTGTATCAACCACATTAGGCAATAATAAATAATGCGGGTTGCGCAAACCATGGCTTTGCATGGCCTGGCTGAGGTTTTCGGAAACGGTGCTCACTGCGGCTGCATGCCTGACCACCATTTTGGTAAAAAACTTTCGGGCCAGGCCTGAATACGTTCCTGTAAGCGGTAAATACCTCGACCAGTGTTCCGTGATTACATATGGAATGCCGCCGAATACACGCAGCCATAGGGCAAACAGCCCCATACGGGTAAGTACATTCACATGGATAATCCCGGGCTTGCCCCAGGTATCGAGTAAAAACCGGTATCCTTTGATAAAGGCCATTATGAAGCGATATGCGGCAATCATTTTTCCTATCACGGGCGGGAAAGCGTTTTTTGTTCCGTAATACACTATATTTGTCACCACCCCTTGTTCCAGTTTCTGTTCAATCAGGTACCCCAAGGTTTTCTCCGGTGCCGCCCTCAGGTACAATACTGCCACCTGCGTAAATTCCGAAACAATCCCGGCATGACGTTTAATAAATAAACCCATCATCGGATCATAGCGGTCAGGATACCAGCGGGCAAGAAAGAGTACTTTTGAAGCAGTTTTCAATAGTAACAATGTTAAAAAATGTTATCAAAAGTAAAAATTCCTGCAATATCAATCCAGAATAAAATACGCGTTCAAATACTTGCTACTTTTACAACACCAATACCAACAGCCCATTCCGTAACTTTATATCATGAGAATCATCAGGTTAACACTCTTACAAACTACTTTATCGATCGTAGTATTTCTTTTTTCAACGTCCCTTTTTGCCCAAAATGAACTGACCCTTGCCATAAACTGGCTTACTTTCGACCAGGTTAAAACATTAAGCAAAGATAATCCGAAGCCCATCATGGTCTTTTTCTACAGAGCCAGTGACGATTCCTCACAGTTGATGCTCAGGAATACCTTTACACGGAAAGAAGTATGCGGCTATGCAAATACAAAATATTATGCCGTCAAATTCGACCTTGGCAGCAAGGAAGATATCATGTTTATGGATGGTAAAATCTATAAAAAGGATCCAAAAAAGCCTTATCACGACCTGGCGACCCTGCTGCTGGGTGATAAACCAAAAGCGCCTACAACTTTACTTTACGACGATCAGAATAACGGGTACTCCTTTAACGGGTATAAAGAATATCACGAAATGCTCTGCATGCTGGTATATATATCTGAAAATATTGAAAAGACAACCAAGTATAACAGTTGGGCCCCTGCCTATTTCCGCACCTTTCCTCCCGACAAAAAGGCTAACCACATTCCCCTGGTAGTGAACTGGCTGCCCCTGAAAGACGCGCTTAAAATGAACAAGGAAAACCCCAAAGGCATTTTCCTGACTTTTTACAACAAGAGCAATGCAGCCTCTTCCGTCATGCTGGTGAACGCGTTCAGCCATAATAAGATGGCTGCCTACCTGAATGATCATTTTTATTGCGTGCGGCTCGACGCTCAAACTTCAGATACACTGATATGGGATAAAACCTATTACAACAAACATACTACAGGTAATTTTCATGAACTGGCTCAAACCATGATGAAGTCGAATATGCAATTCCCCTCTATATTCTTTTTTGACGGTACCAACAGGCTGATCCTTTCAGAGAACTCCTATCTCAGCCCGGAGGCATTGTACATACTCTCCAATTATGTGGTGAGCGAATCTTATAAGACAAAAGCCTTTGCCGATTTTATGAAGGGGTTCAAATTTGAATTTAACGATATAGTTCCCCGGGAACATCCCAATACGGAACCTGCCGTAAAATAATCCTAATTCAGGAATCGGCACCCCTCAGGGTAGAGATCTTCTTTTTTCTGTGTCTGTACACCCGAAGGGGTGTCTGACACTGAAAGGCACGATTTAGGTTGCTGAATGGTAGCATCAGCTCAAATTCAGTGTTTCTGGTTCCAGGCCGTTCTCAGATATTCGTCAACCATACGAATCGCGTTCCTTAACCTTTCCTCACCTGTTCCCTGCACTATGCGAAAATTGAACTTTTCGCTCTCCAGTAAATTATGGTACATCCCGAAAAGTTCCTTACGCATCTCCGGATGCTCGCGCATAGGATCATACTTCCAGGGTAAATCAATATCGCAAAGCAGGTAAAGACCATACAGGTTTTGATCCAGTTTTGCACTTATCCATTCATGGCACTTGCCATATTTAACAGTACACCATATACTGGTAACACAAAAATCGGTATCACAAAAAAGCAGCTCCGTGCTTCTACCTGCTTTGTTTTCGTTTTCATGCTGTTTTTGGGCAATGACCAGTATATCGTCATATGTATAAGGCCTGTTGATTTCCTCCAGGTATTGACGGGCATATTCAGGCATCCACCCTGTACCATAGTGTAGGGCAAGCCGCTCCGCCAGCCACGATTTCCCGGTCGATTCTGGACCTGTCACCGAAATACGTATCATGAAATTTCATTTGATTGCAGGCGCTTCCGCCATTCCACATATCCCATCACGGCCATCACCAGAAATACGATGTACTGTATACTGGTAAAAGCCAGCCCTTTGATGGCAAACATCGGTATGACCAGCAAATCGCCAAGTATCCACAACAGCCAGTTCTCAATCTTTTTGAGGGCCATGAGCCACATGCCTGCAATAAACAGGGCGGTGGTAAATGAATCGAATAAAGGCACCGTACTGTTGGTATAATGAACCAGCACGAAATAAATAAGGCCGAATGCTACACCTATAAGTAGTATACAGAATAGCCATTGTTTCAGATTCAGACTGCTGATTGGAACATGATGCATGCTCTCATCACGCTTCGACCAGTTGTACCAGCCATAGATACTCATCACGAAGTAAAAAGCATTTATGGCCATATCGGCGTATAAGCCTGCAAACAGGCATAAATATACATAAATAAGTACATTGACGATCCCGGTAGGATATACCCATATATTTTCCTTCCGGGCAAACCATACACTCAGTATCCCGAAAACCACGGCACATACCTCTAGCCATGAAGTGTCAATAATATTTGAGTATAGCTGACTAAGTATTCCTGACATATCGATTTTTGAAAGAGCCGCAAATATAGTGATTTGTTTACGTGCTCGCGTCCTCTTCCTTTACCGCCACAAGGCTTTGGATTACAGTTTACCCCCGGATCTTGATATTTTTCCTACTTTTGCTGCAATAACCATTTTGCAGATATGCCTCTCTATAAAAAACTGATCCGTTTCCTTATCCTGATCCTGGTGCCCTTAAGCATTGCCGGTTGCCTCACCTGCGAACGCAAGGAGTATGTTTTCCAGCTTACCGGTGAAAAATCGGGACGCCTCACCATAAAATATGTGAATATATTTTCAAGTCTGATCGATTCAACCGGCGAACTATCGGCCGATTATGATGAGATGATGAACCTTTGGATGAACGGCGAAAAACTGGAAAGGGATTTCCCCCTGGCTACCCGGTTTAAGAAACGGATTTTTGAGGAAAATGGCACTCTGTGCGGCGAAGTCAGCATGGAATTCGACGATTTGTCGAAAGTTCATCTGTACCGCTATATGAACCGGGGTCCTTTTATGTTCAGCATGTCGGGAGTGAATGATGACGGGGAAAACTTTTTTCAAAGCAACGGCGAATTCGGAGGCGAAAAAATGCCCCTGGTTTTCTGGCCTGAAGATGCACGAACCCTGAGATTCAGCACTAAGATCGCCACACCCGACACCTCCTGTGTGAGCATGCTTCAGCAATGGGAAAGAAGAAGCAAATCACGCAAGAGTACCTTCTGATCCCTTTGCAACTCTTATTCAACATAGAAGACAATGTTCATCCTGCTAAACAATCCACAAAAATTCATCTTTCAGTTTTACAGCTGAAGACGGTCGGCCAATTCCTTCACCTGCAGTCCGTCAAAGTTTCCCGAACTCATCAGGAGCAGGTTCGATGCTTCCCACTTCCCTTTTAGCAGGAAGTGCTGAAAGTGGTCAGGGTCTGAAAAAACCATTAACCCGGCCTTCTGAAAAGCATTAATAATATCTTCGGGCAGGAGCATAGGGAGTTTTTTCAACTCCAGAGCGTGAGGCGAAAAATACACTACAGCCACATCGGCTTTCTGCATGCTATGCGCATACTGTTCCAGGAAATCCTTATTCAGACTGCTGAAGGTATGCAGCTCAAAACAGGCAACCAACCGCCTCTCAGGATACTGTTCTTTAACGGCTTCAATGGTTGCTTTTAATTTAGAGGGGGCATGTGCAAAATCCCGGTATACATTAAACCCTGGTTTTCCGATAAGCAGCTCCAGCCTGTTCGATGCGCCTTTAAATCCGGCAATCGACTTGTAAAAATCAGAATTACTGATATTTAACTGATTACATACCAGCCTGGCACCTTCCAGATTCATCAGGTTATGCCGTCCAAATACCATGAGCGCGAATTCCCCCTCGGGAGCCATGAGTATGGTTTTTCCTCCCGAAACCCTGTGTTCGGGCACTCCGTAAGGAATCTTCCTCATGGCACCACGAACAGAAGCTGCCACTTTCCTGACTTCCTGGTCCTCGTCACAATAGATCAGGGTTCCCGAATCAGGAACCATTTCCATAAAAATCCGGAATTGATCGATATAGTTTTCGAAAGTAGGGAATACATTCATATGATCCCAGGCAATACCGCTCACCAAAGCAATATCAGGTTTGTATAAATGAAATTTCGGGCGCAGGTCGAGGGCCGAAGTCAGGTATTCGTCACCTTCGAAAACCATCACTTTTGCTTCCTCTGTCAGCCTGACCATCACGTCAAAGCCTTCGAGTTTTGCACCCACCATATAATCTGTATCCACCCCGCACTGCTGCAATACATGCAGAATCATGGCGGTTATGGTAGTCTTGCCATGACTGCCCCCAATCACTACCCGGAGCTTATCCTTGCTTTGTTCATACAGGAATTCAGGGTACGAATAAATCTTCAGCCCGAGTTCTTTTGCCTTTGCCAGTTCGGGATTATCAGCCCGGGCATGCATTCCCAGTATCACAGAATCTAAATTATGATCCAGCTTTTCGGGGAACCATCCCTGCTGCTGCGGCAGCAATCCATTGGATTCAAGCCGCTTACGGGCGGGGTCAACTATTTCATCATCCGACCCTGTTACTTCATACCCTTTCCTGTGTAATGCAATGGCCAGGTTGTGCATGGCACTTCCTCCTATGGCTATAAAATGAACCCGTTTTCCACTCATAATAAATATGCTTTTTCAGTTATAATATGCGAAGGTAAAACAGAATGCCGTATGAAGTCCCAGGCAATCAAAGAAAAAGCTGCCCTGTTATCAACAGGACAGCTTTCCCCAAAACCTGAAGCAATGACGATTATTTATTTAACAATACCTTGAACTGCACTGTTTTTTCGGTTCCGCTTATTTTTACCAGGAACATACCCGAAGCGCACCCGCTCAGGTCAATGGTATAAATATTATCCGGTTTTTCAGGAATAGCAAGGGTTTTGACTGGTTTGCCCGATACATCATATACCGTGATCTGCTTCATGTTTTCAAACCCGCTGCTGGCTTCAACGCTGATCTGTCCCTTGGTGGGATTCGGATATACCAGGAATTCAGGTTCTTCAGTAAGCATGGCCTCGGCCTCCTTGGCGGCAGTATACCGGTACCTCAGTTTGGTGCTCGTAGTATTGGTCCCGCATCCGGAAACTGTGGTAACAAGTTTTACGGTTCCGGTAAAAGTTGCAGTCCATATAATTTTGGCATCATCCCCGCAGGCATCGTCGGAATAGGCTAAAAAGGCTCCTGTGCTGAAATTGCGTAATGTGAGTTCCGAATTATAGGAGGCACTGGCACCATCGGCCGTACAATACGAGAAATTATAAATCCGGCCCGAAACCACATTAAAAACAGCATATTCGCCGGCATAAATCGAGTTTTGAGTCTTCCAGCTGGTTGTAGGCGTTAAGGTCGAACTCGGATACCGGGTCGTACTGTTACATCCCGTTGAAGTGACAGGCACTGTAATTACTACCGACCCGACATTATTGGCTTCGTTGCTCTCGGCAACCTGGGCGTCGGCATCGGCAACAAATAAGATATACCAGTTACCCGCGGCGGTATTTGCCGGAATGATCAGCGAGCTGCTGACGGCAGCCGTGGCATTGGCTGCCAGCGAAGCCACTGCCGAAGTAGCAAGATAAACATCGCCTGCAGCGTATGTATTGTCAGCCGAAAGATAATATTTAACCGAAGATGCGGCAGCAGTAGCGGTACCCTGGTTATTCACCGTGCACGAAGCCAGAGTGCCTGAACCTGCATTTACGGTGGTTGGCGTGGTTGCAGGATTTTGAATAACCAGGTCGGGAGATCCGGCTGAGGAAGTAACCGTAAGCTGTGCACTGCCCACATTATTGGCTTCGTTGGTTTCCGTTACCTGGGCATCGGCATCGGCAAAGAATAAAATGTAGTATGTCCCCGGGCTTGTTCCAGCAGGTATGTTAACCACTTTATTCAAGGCAACCGAAGCACCGGCATTTATTGCACTCACGGCATCCGTTGCCAGCAATACATCATCGGCAGAATAGGTATTATCAACCGACAGGAAATATTTCAGGTTGGAAGTTCCTGAAACGAGGGTTCCCTGGTTTTTCACCGTGCAACTCGCATTGCTTGTCTGGCCGTCCATTACCTGAACGGGACTTACGGCAGCATTCAGGGTAACCAGGTCGATTCCGGCTGGCGCTGAACCCACCTGAAAGGAGGCGATCCTCGTTTTTCGGGCCTGCGAAGCGCCAACATACTGCGAGGTATACCAAAAGGTCTTATCGTCGGTTGGATCCACGCTGATGGCCGAATAATCGCCCCAGCGGTTATAGGTAGTCTGTATATTTGCACCGGTAACCATGGTTTGCTCAGCCAGGTCCATCAACCCAGTTCCCGCAGCGTAAGCGGTTGCCGACTGCCCCGTATACCTGATTCCCGGGTAAACCGTAGTACTCGAGATGGAATAACCCAGTCCGATTTCGTTCTGACCATTCAGCCTGATGCTTCCCATCCAGCGCGAATGAGCATCAGGGGCATAGGTACCTGATTGCCGCAGGCTCCAGGTCCCGGTTGTTTTACGCAGTTCGTACCATCGCACACCGGCATGATCCGTGGCATCCACATCCACGGTATGGCAGCATACCAGGGTCTGGTAAGTTCCGAAATTCCGGTATTGAGGAGCATTCATAATAACCTGGGGAATGGCATCCAGTTCCTTGGTAGTGCCGGGCTGCTTGATGTTATCCCAGTTAGCTCCAAAATTGCTGTCGAAGGCCGGAACGCCTATCTGTTGCACCCTGTTGAAAGTGGAGGATGCAGGGGTAACCCAGTTCACGGCAAGTTCATAAATCCATAGCTGGTCGGAGCCGCCTGCAATAGCATCGTCATTGATGGTGACAAATAATCCGGGGCTTCCTGCCGGTGCAGGCGCACCATCGTTGTCAACAGGGGGCACGCACATAAATCCGTCAATGGTGCCTGGCCTCCATGGGTTATCAAATCCTACCATCTGGGCCGTTGCGCCGCTGAGCATTTTTGCCCTTTCGAATACATAAATATCTTTTTTGCCTGCGGTCGAATTATTGGTGCCCATATAATAGCCATCGCCCCAAACACCAATTTTTTCGTAATCCGGCATATCGTCCACATCAAAGGAATACCTGTACCAGGACCCAGTAGGATCGTTGCTCTGCGAAACCGCAAACAGCATATAGTCGTTAGCTCCACAGATTGAAAACTCAACCACCACCCACCTGTCGGCCTGTTCGTCATACAGCACTACCGGGTCGCCATCATTACAGGTAGCGCCGGTAACATTTCCAAACAGCAGGTTCAGATTGGTAGGCCCGGCTAACAAAGTGCCGGTTTTCGAATAAATGGCATACACCGTATTGATGGTTTGCATAAAGTGATTGGGCCCTGCGGCACCGTTACAATCGGGCGGAAAATACGGGGAGGCTTGTCCTTCGAATGAAACCAGGGGAGCCTTCGGGGGTTGAACCGCGCCCATTTTCCGTTGCCAGGAAGGATCATCGCCTTTGGGCAATGCCGTTGATTCAAACGGGTACGAGCGTTCCCGCAGATCTTCATTGCGTGGCTTGGCGGCGTCAATCTCCATTTTCTGGTATTCTTCTGCCGTCATAGCGGGAATATCGCGTAAAGGCTGCGATAATCCGTGATACTGTCCTACTCCGATAAATGAAGGACTGATCGCTTTTTCCTGTGCTTTAACTGATAACGCTAATACAAAAAGCACAATTACCAGTGGGTAAATCTTTTTCATATCAAGTGGTTTTGGTTAATAAAACATTGGTTAATCGTAGGTTACAGGAATTATTGCTATAAAGGTAACGATATTTTGAAAGAACAAATGAAAAAGATTTATGTTTTTTACATTTTTTTTATCTGCCTCCCCAACTACCCCCGGACTTAAAAACAGCCTACTTTCCCATGGGTCAAATGGCTTACCTTTGCTGCCTCACCAAATAGAAAAATGATAAAGCTTTATCCCCTGATTGCTGATAACTGGAAAATGGATGGTGGCGTTGCCTTTGGTGTAGTACCTAAATCCATATGGTCGCGAAAACATCAGGCTGACGAAAACAATACCATTGATATCACCACCCGCTGCCTGCTCATAGTACTGGATGACCGGAAAATACTGGTTGATACCGGGTTTGGAGATAAGCGTAATGAAAAATACTATGCTGTGCGTTATCGCGAAGCAGGCGTAAACATACTTAATTCCCTGAATCTGCTGGGTTTCGAAGCGGATGAAATAACCGACGTTTTGTTCACGCACCTGCACGACGATCACGTTGGCGCAGCTACCCGGCTGAATGACAGCGGCAATATGGAGTGTGTATTTTCAAATGCAAAATACTGGGTTTCGCACGCACACTGGGATTGGGCCATGAATCCTAACAAACGGGAAAGTGCCGCCTTTTTCAGGGACAATCTCGTTCCCCTGATGGACAGCGGCCGGTTAAACCTGCTGGACGAAGGAATACAACCCTTTGCCCAAATTACACTTAAAATATTCAACGGGCATACCCGCGGACAAATCATCCCGTTTATTCATACTGCCGAGCATACTATAGTTTATATGGGTGATTTTATTCCTACCCTTACAAACATTCCTATCCCATTTATCCCTTCCGTCGATATTGAACCCCTGATATCGCTGACTGAAAAAGAACTGTTCCTCGACGAAGCAGCTGAAAAGCGTTACATACTGTTTTTTGAACATGATGCAACAAATGAATGTTGTACAGTAATACAATCCGAGAAGGGGGTAGTGGCCGATCACGCTTTCAGTCTACGGGAAATTGAATTTTAACATCCTGATCAGCATTAGGGCAGGTGAAAAGCCAAAAACTTCAACTAGTGTTTGCAAGCGGTCAGGATTTACCTTGCATTTCTAAAAAAAAATAAATCGATCTCACACAACATCACATAAACCAGCATTCCCGCCATGAATACAACCCATCATATCGATAACCTTAACGAGCATTGGACCAGCCTCCCCGCTCATGAGATACTGGCAAAAGCCCTTGAACTGTTTGGGAGCAAAATCACTTTTGCCAGCAGCCTTGGCGCCGAGGACCAGGTAATCACCCATATGCTCTCGCTCATCGATAAATCAACTAACATCATTACCCTCGACACCGGCCGTGTTTTTCCCGAAACTTACGATTTGCTTCATCGTACCGTTAACCGGTATGGAATGGCAGTAAAATCTTACTGTCCGGATACTTCCCAGGTAGAGGACATGGTAAATACGAAAGGAATCAACCTTTTTTACGAGAGTATCGAAAACCGGAAGTTATGTTGCCATGTGCGTAAAATTGTTCCTTTGCAGCGGGCTCTGCAAGGCATGGATGCCTGGATCACGGGCCTGCGCCGCGAACAATCGGTAACCCGTACCGGGCTCCGGGTTGTTGAATGGGATTCCACTAACGGACTTATTAAAATCAATCCCCTTCTCGAATGGAGCGAAGAACAGGTTTGGGAATATATCAAAACATTTAACATACCCTACAATAAACTTCATGACCTGGGTTTTCCAAGCATAGGTTGCCAGCCCTGTACACGAGCCATCGAAAAAGGCGAAGACCTTCGCGCCGGCCGCTGGTGGTGGGAAATGCCCGACAGTAAGGAGTGCGGACTGCATAGTCATTGAGTGAACTGGATGAATATAGAAAAAGGGAAAGAAAGACAGGAAGAGAGGTGATAAAACGAAAAAGATGGAGCTGCGAAAGTAAGGGTTTGGATGCTGCAGGAGGGGGGTAAGTCCATTCTTTAAAAGTCATGCTATCACCCACATACGGTAAAACAATATTTTGTTTTGGTAATTATTTACCAGCCTGTCTTACTGACAATGAAATTTTCGCCATCCAATGTATTAAATAATTCATTGAATACATTTTGATCGTGTTTCCTTACA
>CAIPFN010000276.1 GCA_903864265.1 uncultured Bacteroidales bacterium
AGATCCGAGATCCGAGATCCTACATCCTTCTCAACCAAATCTGCCTGTAATATAGTTTTGCGTTCGTTCCTGTTCGGGATTCAGGAATATTTTTTTGGTGAGGTTATATTCTATCAGTTCGCCCAGGTAAAAGAAAGCGGTTGAGTCGCTGATCCGTCCGGCCTGCTGTAGGTTATGCGTGACTATAATAATCGTATAGTCCTTTTTCAGGCTGAAAATGAGTTCCTCTATATGAGCGGTCGATATAGGATCAAGTGCCGAAGCAGGTTCATCCATCAGTATCAGCTTGGGTTCAACGGCAAGCGCCCGGGCAATGCAGAGCCTTTGCTGCTGTCCGCCCGATAAATCCATGGCTGATTTTTTAAGGGAGTCTTTCACTTCATCCCACAATACGGCCTGTTTGAGGGAGCGTTCTACAATTTCGTCGAGTGCTTTTTTGTTGTTGGTGCCATTTACGCGTAAGCCATAGGCTACATTTTCGTAAATCGACTTGGGAAAAGGATTGGGTTTCTGGAATACCATACCCACGTTTTTTCTCATCTCGTCGAGCCTCACTTCTTTTGAATATACATTCTGTCCGTTCACTGTTATAAGCCCTTCCATTCTAAAGGATGGGATCAGATCGTTCATTCGGTTAAAAAGACGTAAAAAAGTCGACTTCCCACATCCGGAAGGGCCGATAAGTGCTGTAACGGTATGGGGTTCAAAGCTCATGCTGATATCTTTAAGCGCATGAAAATCATCATACCATACATTTACATTTTTTGCTTCTGCTTGTGTCATATTTTTGTCAGGCTTTAGGCTTTGGGGTTTAAAAGTTCAAAAGTTCAACAATTCAGGTGTACAAAGGTTTAAACGTTCAATTTGCAACAGTTCATTTGTTCAGTTTTTCATCAGGAGTATCTGATCTAAATTTAAGGTATGTATGGAACAAATTTGAACAACTTTAATCCATTCAGATCCTGGCGGGAATCCTGATTAATTCATTCTGTTTTTTTTCTGTATCCTCCGGCGTAGTATGCTGGCTGTTACATTGATGATCAATACAATGGAAACCAGCACCAAAGCGGTTCCATAGGCCATAGGCCGCGATTCTTCCATATTGGTTCCGCTGGTGGCCAGCACATACAGGTGATAAGGCAGGGCCATTACCTGGTCGCTGATGCTGTGCGGAAGCCTGGGAAGGAAATACGCTGCCACGGTAAAAAGGATGGGTGCAGTTTCGCCCGATACTCTGCCGATCGAAAGGATTAAACCCGTCATAATATTGGGGAAGGCCACCGGAAGTACCACTTTTTGTATGGTTTGTATCTTGGATGCTCCCAGGGCATAACTTCCTAAACGAAGATTGTCGTCAACCGTTTTCAGGGCTTCTTCGGTCAGCCTGATTACTACAGGAAGGGCCAGGAGTCCTAAGGTTAAAGAGCCGGCAAGTATAGAGTCGCCGAACTTGAGGTAATTCACGAACAAGGCCATGCCAAAGAGGCCAAAAACGATGGAAGGTACTCCAGCCAGGTTATTGGTCATCATGCGGATTACTTTTTTCAGCCAGCTTTCGGTGAGGTATTCATTAATATAGATACCCGAAAGTACCCCTATAGGGAAAGCGAAAATCATGCTGCCCAGTACCAGGCATCCGGTGCCGACAATGGCCGGGAAAATTCCCCCGTGCGTCATTCCATCCCTGGGCATGGCGGTAAGGAATTCCCAGTTAATAACACCAATCCCCCTGATCACAATAAACCCCAGTATGATTACCAGTATGGCAACTACTATGAAGCTCATGGTTCCGAAGATGGAGAAGGCTATTTTTTGTTTCAGTTGCTTTGTATTCACGGTCAAATAATGGGTTTAATGGTTTGTCGGGACTTAAAAATCTTAAAATCAGGAATGAACTATCTGCCGAAAATATCTTCCAGTTCTTTGGGTAGCTCGGGCCTGCCATTTGCGTTGAGTGCTGATCCTATCACTTTGGCCTGTATGATCAGGCGGTTGTCGGAAGTTCGCCTGATTTCCTGGTGAAAGCAAAAACGAAGGGGTGAAATGCGTTCGTACTGCACACTAACGGTAAACTGATCGCCTGGTACCAGCGATGATTTATAGTCGGCTTCGATACGTACGACCACCAGGTTGATTTTTCGCGCGGCAAGAGCGGCAAAATCAATGCCTGAACTTTTCAGGAATTCATGCCTGGCATGTTCAAGGTAGTTCATATATACGGAATTGTTAACAATCCCCTGCAGATCGCATTCATAATCCCTGACTGCCAGTTCCGTCTTAAATCCGTTTAAGTCCATCCTTTATGTTTTTAGGCTTGTTAATCAGTTAAACTAAGCTCTTTTACTTTTGTTTTTTATAATCTCGACGGTTAGGTTGATGATTATGGTAAAAAGAAAGAGGATGATTGCCAGGGCAAACAGAGCGCTGAAGTGCAGGCCTCCATATGGAGTTTCGCCCAGTTCGGCAGCTATAGTGGCAGGTATGGTGCGGGTAGGTTGCAGGAAGGAGGTAGGGATATTGGAGGAGTTGCCCGTAACCATTAATACGGCCATGGTTTCGCCTATGGCCCGTCCGATTCCAAGTATAATGGCCGTTGAAATGCCTGATTTGGCATATGGAATAATTACCCTTACCAGGGTCTGCCAGTGTGATGCCCCGAGTGCCAGGCTGGCTTCCTTGAGAGCACGCGGAGTAGTACGCAGTGAATCCTCTGCTACAGTTACTATAGTAGGCAGGGCCATAATTCCCAGTACAATACTTCCGGATAGAACGGTTTCCCCTACATCCAGCTTAAATAACTGCTGTATGAGCGGAACGATAACCACCAGGCCAAAGAAGCCGTAAACTACCGAAGGAATCCCGGCCAGGAGTTCCACCACCGGTTTTAATATGTTTCGCAGGCGTATATCGGCTACTTCCGACATGAAAATGGCCGTAGCCATTCCGAAAGGCAGGGCAAAAAGGATAGCACCGAAAGTTACCATCAGGGTTCCGACAATCATAGGCCATATGCCAAATTGCGGAATAGGTTCGGTAGTCGGGTACCAGTGTTTGCCCCCGACAAAATCTTTGACCGTGATTTTTTTCACGGGAATAACACGACCCACAAAGCCTGGGGGCAACTGGTCCTTCGAAAGGTACAGTATAACTCCGGGTGTGGCTTTTACATATTCGTTCACCTTGGCGGGAAGGAATTCCAGGTTGGGGCCCAGTTCTTCTTCCGTAAAAATGCTCGACAGGTCATTCACCGTAAGTCGGATAATGCTGTCGTTGCGTCCGCCCAGTTGTTTCCAGTTGGTAATATCCTGGTTGAAAATATCAGCCAGTTCGTTGGAGGAAATCACGGGAACCGTATTCAGTTTGCTAACCGCAATCACATAATTCTTTTCCGTTGGGGTATGGCTGAATAAGCCAATTCCTTCCCTGAACAGGAACACAATGATCAGGATAACCGTAAGGCTGGTGATGGTACTGCTCGAGAACAATATGCCCGTCACTATTTTTTCGTATATTCTTCTTCCTTTAGTCATTAATTATGTGTAGCTACCGAAACAATATGATATTTTCTTGAATTCAATGATTTCATTCCTTTCAGCCGTCGGAACCTCTACTTCAAAGGGACATATCCCGTTTTTAACACCAGTTGCTGTCCTGCGGGTGAAAGTACAAATTTTATAAACGGGCTGACCCTATTTTCGACGGTATTCAGGTAATAGTAGTATAGCGGTCGGGTGATGGGGTATGTTTTGTTTTTGGCGCCCGCCACGCTCGGAGCAACAAACGTTTTGCCCTTATCGAACGAAACTTTCACCGATTTTACATCCCTTTCGAGGTAGGCCAGCCCCACATATCCTATTGCCCCTTTAGTCTGGCTCACACTCTGTACAATGGCTCCTGTGGCTGGCATAAGCAGGGCCGAAGCCATATAGTTTTTATTCTGGAGAACATGCTCCTTAAAGAACTCATAGGTACCCGAGCTGGTTTCGCGCGAATACACCACAATATGCATATCGGCACCCCCAAGCTGTTTCCAGTTTGTTATCTTGCCTGTATAGATATCTTCGATTTGTTCGCGTGTTAACTGCGATACTTTGTTGGAAGGATGTACAATTACCGCCAGGGCATCATACGCAATAATCACTTCCTTAAAGGCTTTACCCTGTTCTTTCAGCTTTAATTTCTCGTCCATTTTCAGGCTGCGGGAAGCCTGGGTAATATCGGTGGTTCCATTTTCGAGTGCGGCTATTCCTACTCCTGAACCTCCTCCGGTCACCATGATAGAGGCATTCCTGTTGGTTTTCATGTATTGCTCGGCTTCGGTTTGCGTAAGCGGAAGCACCGTATCGCTACCTTTTATCTTTAAATTTTGTGCAAATATATGATTTACAGAAAGTAAGACAAAAAGTACAACGATTGTTTGTTTCATGATTCACTGCCTTTTGGGCGTATGTTAATTTTATGTAAAGTAAGTCTTCCTATATTAA
>CAIPFN010000277.1 GCA_903864265.1 uncultured Bacteroidales bacterium
ATTGCTGATAATGTTGAGCAGTACTTGTTTGAGCCTTTGCAGGTCGGCTTTCACGAACACCAGCTGTAATCCTGAATCGACCAGTTCGAGTTTCAGATGCCGTTTTCGTACATCCGGCTGGACAATTTCGAGCATTTCCTTTATAACTTCGCTTACTTGAACAGGTTCGGGTGAAATCGAAATATGCCCGGCTTCAATCCTTGAAATATCGAGTATTTCGTTTATTAAATCCAGCAGGTGTTTCCCGCTTTTCAGAATATGTGTTACCCCTTTGCGGTGGGCGGGAAGCAGTTCGCCCATTTCCATCAGCTGGGCAAAACCCAGTATGGAATTCATTGGGGTACGCAGTTCGTGGCTCATGCGCGAAAGGAACTCGCTCTTGGCCAGGTTGGCCTTATTGGCTTCGTTTCGGGCCTTGATAATTTCTTCCTCCGCCTGTTTACGCTCGGTGATGTCGAGGGAAATACCTCCCAGCATAGGTTCCTGTCCCGAACGCCGGATAACAAACTTCTGTGTTTCGAAATCGTGCAGTTTCCCGTCGAGCTGTACCAGACTTTCTTCTATTTTCTGATAGCCCAGCGCAATGGAACTCCGGTCGTCGGCCATCAGTCTTTCACCGAATTCGCCCGGGAAAACATCCAGCATGGTCTTGCCCATCCATTCCGACGCACCAAAGGCATTTTCCATATACTTGTTTACAAACAAGGTACGGCCTTCGTGGTCCTTTAAAAAGACGACGGCAGGCAGATAGTCCATGAAGAGCGAAAAGCGGTTCTCGCTCTCACGCAGCGCATCCTCGGCCAGTTTGCGTTCCGTGATATCCTGCAGGGATCCATAAGTACCGATAATTTCGTTGTTTTCGCCGAGGGCCAGGCGTGCATACACTTCGATCCAGCGGAAGCCCCCGTCCCTGGTCAGGTACCTTACCTGGTGGCGGCAATACTCTTTTTCACGGTTGATAAGCGGCTCGAAGAGGTCCATGTTTCGTTGCCTGTCGTCGGGGTGAACATAATTTACAAACAATTGTCCCAGCGATTCACCCACGCTGAAACCGGTGACCTCTTCCCACGATTTATTCAGGAATAGCCACAGTCCATCGACATCGGTTTGAAATATAACCTCATTTACATTTTCGACTACCGTGCGATAGCTTTTTTCGCTATCGATCAGGGCCAGGTTGGTTTCGGCCAGCTTTTGGGTTCTCTCCTCTACCTTGTTTTCGAGGTTTATATTCAGAAGGCGTATTTCCTGTTCTACCTTTTTACGCGCTGTAATATCGTTTACCAGGATATGCCTGGCTTTACGCTGGTTGTAGGTGATGGAATGAGAAATAATTTCAACATTTATAAGCTCACCGTTCTTTTTGCAGTGACGCCATTCGCCCGCCGCATTAAACTCCTGATCGGTGAGTTTTATATCCTGAAGTAAGGCTTCAATATCTTCGGCTGGACGGATATCCTTTAATGTCATCGACAGGAATTCCTCTTCCGAGTACCCGTAATGATTGAGAGCGGCGCTGTTGACCAGCAGAAAGGCCAGGGTTTCGAGGTCGTAAATCCACATGGGCTGCGGATTATTCATAAACATATAGCGGTAACTTTCTTCGCTTTGTTTCAGGAAATCCTCGGCATGTTTTCGCAGGGTAATATCCTGTTTCACGGCCAGGTAGTTTGTAATTTCCCCTTTGTTATCGCGGATGTGGGTAATGGACACATTTTCCCAGTAGAGTTCCCCGTTTTTCTTTTTATTCATCCATTCCCCATGCCAGTCGTTACCGGCCATCAGGGTATCCCACAGGTTTCTATAAACCCCGGGATCCGTATTTCCTGATTTGAGAATGCTGGCACTTTTGCCTATCACATCATCCGGGCTGTACCCGGTAATGGTTTTAAAGGCCGGATTCACATACTCGATCATGCCGTCGAGGTCGGTAATTTCGATGATAACAAGACTCTGTTCAACGGCCAGGGAAAGTTTACGCAGCTGCTCTTCGGCCAGTTTCATGGAAGTTATATCGGTAATACTTGAAAGCAGACAGGTTTTGTCAGCCAGGGAAATCAAACTTGCCGAATAGAGACAGATGGCGGTATCACCATTCTTTTTTATAAAACGGTACTCACGACCCAGTACTTCGTTGCCGGCTATAAGGTCGGCTATCATGGTATCCCGATCGCCGGCATCAGCCCATAGTTTCAATCCAATGGAGGACTCGGCAAAAGCCTCTTCCCTGCTGTATCCCGTAAGTTGGGTAAATGAATCGTTGATTTCGAAAAATGCTCCTTCCATCAGGGTGCTGATCGTGATGGAATAAGGAGCCATGCGGAAAGCCTTCGAAAACTTATCTTCGCTTTCGAGTAAAGCGCCTTCGGCCAGCTTGTGCGCTGTAGTATCCGTTAACATGCCCGTTCCGCCTGTTATGCGGCCGTTTTCATAAACCGGGTTTATGGATGAGCGGGTCCAGCAGATATCGCCCGATTTAGTGATTAACCTGTATTCCAGGTAAGGAATATCAATGCTGCCCAGTCGCGATAAAACCTCCTTTACCACACGCACGTCATCGGGGTGCATAAAGCTGAAGGTATCTTTCCCTATCAGTTCATCGGGAGTGTACCCCACAATTTTTTCGATGGCCGGGCTGATGTATTTCAGGAATCCTTCAGTGTTGATTTCATAAATGGCATCGTTAAGCGATTCGACCAGTTTACGGTACTTTTCTTCGCTCTTTTTCAACTCTTCGCCGGCAGTTTTCTGCCCGGTGATGTCGTGCAGAATACCGGAGCGCCCGACTACCTGGTTGTTTTCGATAATATCAGTGGCTGACACCTGCACCCACCTGATATCGCCATCCTTGTTCAGACACCTGTATTCAATGTATTTGAATTTATGAAAGAGATTATTTTTGAAGATGTTGAAAAGGTAAGGCCTGTCATCGGGATACACATAAGTGAAAAAATTCTGTCCGGCCAGTTCCTCCGGCTGTAATCCAAAAATTTTCCTCACCGATGGGCTGGCATATACAATGGTGCCGTCGATTGAAATCTCGAAGACCACATCGCTAATGGATTCGACCATTTTCCGGAATTTCTCATCGCTTTTCCTGAGTTTTTCCTCTGCCTGTTTGCGGCCCGAAATATCGCGGGTGATAAATACCATATTGTTGGGCTTCCCCTCCGCATCGCGGATAAACTCCCCGTTTACTTCTATTTCGAGGAAGCTGCCATCCGCTTTGATGCCGCAGTATTCGGTGGCACCGGTATAATTGTGCTGAAACATTTGCGCAATGGCTTCGGTGGCTTTCGGATGGTCGCCGGCATCGATAAAATCAAGAATGCTGTGGTTCAAGAAGTAATCCGCATCCGTGTTCCCGAACATTTCCATGGTCCTGGGCGAGGTTAACAGTATGCGGCCCTGCAGGTCCGTGATGGTAATCACATCGGGCGAAGCTATCAGCACCGAGCGGTAAAGTGCTTCGCTTTTTTGCAATTCCTGTGCGAACTTCGTCTTTTCAGTTATATCCACCAGGGTTCCATAAGCTCCACTCAGAATGCCCTCCTTGTATATTGCTTTTGTGGATAAATGGATCCAACAGGCTTCCCCGCTTTTGGTAAGGATTTTATAATCCTTATCCAGTTCACTCTGAATGCTTAATTCCTGCAGCCTTTCCGACAGAAAGCCGGTGCTGATGCCGACAAACTGAGAGAAATTTTTCCCGCTAAGTTCATCGGCCGTAAACCCTATGAGCGATTGGATGGAAGAGCTTATAAAAGTTATAATGCCTTGGCTATCTATCCTATAGATCACCCCCGCCATATTTTCGACCAGATCGCTGTAGTTTTTTTCGCCAGCTGTCAGCGCCAGATCGTTATCGTTGTTTTTCACATAATTACCCAGGCTTACCGCAATGGAGAACAGCAAGTCCAGTTCTTCGGGAAGAAAAACATGAACGGAATCCGGCGATACGATGCCGGTGCAGCATACTTCAATCTTCCCTACGGACTTTTCGCCGGCTCTGATCTCATGGCTGATCATATTTCCGGCAGGAATAAAGCCGGCAGTTTGGTAAACGGTATCATAAATATGAACCGAAACTTCGGTCAATTCGGGGTATTGACAGGCTGCAGGGATAAGCAACATAATTTCTTCAATTACTTCCTCTGTTGAAGTAGAAGTTTTGTTGAAAAGCTGCGAAATGCGGTTGTGACAATGGAGTTCTTTTGTCCGCTTCAGCAGTCCGGATTCATTATTTTTGCGGCTGGCACTGTCAGTTTGATTTTCCCAGGCCCGCAACGACTCCACAGTTCCATCCTTTTCTTCTGCTCTTGTATGATTTCTGTTGTTCTGTTTATCCGCAAAGCTTAGTTTCAAAGCAGCGAGTTCCAGCCTGGCAAGCTGCAAATCGCTGATGAGTTCCTCCCTGGATTTATCTTTATAATTCATAACTTAATATTGATGATAATTTCAGCTTGCGCGTCTTTTGGTCTTAAAAGCCTGACTTATGGATTTCAAACCTCCCCTGTAATGCCGGTATAGGTATCCACAATTTCTAAGAAAGCGACTACATCGAGTGGCTTGGTGAGGTAATCCTTAGCTCCTGCTGTCATGAGGTTAAAAAGCTGATGCGGCATGGCATCGGCACTGATAATAACCACCGGGATGGCGCTGGTTTTTTCTTCTGCCTGCAGGAGTTTCAGTACTTCACTGCCATGCAGTCCGGGCAGGTTCAAATCGAGCAGTACCAGGTCAGGTTGATGTTGCACGGCTTGAACAACGGCTTGTTCCCCGTTTTTATCAACCAGCAGGCGTATCCATGGGCGGTGAGTAGCCAGTATCTGGCTTACCAGATCAATATTGGAGTCGTTGTCCTCAATATACAGAATTGTAGCGGATTTTGTTTTATCAGCAGAAGCGTCTTTTTCGTTTTGAAGGGTAATCTCCTTTTTCATAATGACCAATTCAGCAGCCCTTTTAAGCTTTTCCTCGTTTTGAAAGGCCAGTTCTATATTGGCTATATCCAGTTCGTCCGCCCGTTTTCCCTTTTCCTCGTTTTGAAAGGCAAGTTCTATATTGGCCATATCCAGTTCGTCCGCCCGTTTTCCCTTTTCCTCGTTTTGAAAGGCCAGTTCTATATTGGCAACATCC
>CAIPFN010000278.1 GCA_903864265.1 uncultured Bacteroidales bacterium
CCCCTCAACCCCCTCAACCCTCTTATCGCCTTGTCTCCCCTTCCCCCCTTCTCCTTGTCTCCTTGTCTCCCCTCAACCCCCTCAACCCTCTTATCGCCTTGTCTCCCCTTCCCCCCTTCTCCTTGTCTCCTTGTCTCCCCTCAATCTCCTCAATCCCCTCAATCGCCTCAATCCCCTCCATCCCCACCCTCCATCCCCATTGTGACATATTGGCGTGTTTTGGAAAAAGGTTTGAAGTTTGCTATGTTAAAAGCACAACTGTCACAGAAAGGTTTACTTTAAATCCGTACCTTTGCAACCTGATGTGAATGAAGGAAATAAACAAAAACAATTACGCAAAAAGCAATTAATTCAGTACTGTCAGAGAAAGTGCCTGTTTCCGATTCATGACAACATGTACTTTATACCCGAATTAATCTGCAATTAAGAAATTATAATCAAACATAAATGGCCAAACGTAAAAAGAGTGAAACTTCAGGAATGCTTGCTGATATTATTGTCAAAGGAATGCAGGAGAAATTCGGACTGGATATAGTAAAACTTAACCTCTCAGGAATTCCCAATTCGATTACCGATTATTTTGTTATTTGCCACGGGTCTTCCCGTTCACAGGTTGACGCCATTGCTGATTCGGTGCAGGCTGAAGTAAAGAAAGCCGTGGGGGGTAATCCTTCGCACAAGGAAGGGTTTGAGAACTGCGAATGGATACTGCTCGATTATTTCGATGTGGTGGTGCATATTTTCCAGGACGAATACCGCAAGTTTTATCAACTTGAAAAATTATGGGCCGATGCTCCGCGCGAAGACATCCCCGTTTTAACCAAAGCTTAAATTTAAGAATCTCGACATAATGAGCGACGAAAACAACAACATCAAAAACGATAAAACACCGGAACCTAATGGTCAAGGCGGGCCCAAACTGCCCAAGTTGCCTAAAGTTAAATTTAATTTTTATTGGATTTACGGCTTGCTGGGAGTTGTTCTGTTTGCCCTTTACCTGAACAATATGGGTGTGGCACCCAAAGAACTGGGCTGGGGCGAACTGAAGGATATGCTGATGAACCAGGAAGTGGATAAAATCCTGCTGGTAAATAAAGAACAGGCCGAAATCTATATCAAAAAAGACAAACTGGCTTTGCCCAAGTTCAAAGATGTGAAGCCCGTCAACTCCCTGACTTCATCGGCTCCGCATTACGTATACCAGATAGGATCGGTTGAATCGTTCGAAAAAGATGTTCGCGAAGTGCAGGTGAATGTACCCGCACCGGTTTATATAAAAAACGAAACCCGCAAAAACTGGGGTGGCGACCTGCTGGGCTGGATACTTCCGGTGGTAGTACTGGTAGGGCTTTGGTTCCTGATTATGCGAATGATGACCAAGGGCGGTGCCGGCGGCGGCGGCCAGATATTTAATATCGGGAAATCGAAGGCGCAGCTTTTCGACAAAGACACCATGGTTTCCCTAAACTTCAACGACGTTGCCGGTCTCCAGGAAGCTAAAGTTGAGGTGATGGAAATTGTGGAATTCCTCAAAAACCCAAAGAAATATACCGATCTGGGAGGCAAAATCCCCAAGGGCGCCTTACTGGTAGGTCCTCCGGGAACCGGTAAAACCCTGCTGGCCAAGGCCGTGGCCGGGGAAGCAAAAGTCCCTTTCTTCTCGCTCTCGGGATCCGACTTTGTCGAGATGTTTGTAGGCGTTGGAGCCTCACGGGTCCGCGACTTATTTAAACAAGCCAAGGAAAAAGCACCCAGCATTATTTTCATTGATGAAATTGACGCGGTAGGCCGGGCCCGCGGACGCAGTGCCATGACAGGTGGCAACGATGAGCGTGAAAATACACTCAACCAACTGCTTACCGAAATGGACGGTTTCCAGACCAATGCAGGGGTCATTATCCTTGCCGCCACCAACCGGGCCGACATCCTCGACCGGGCTCTCTTACGCGCCGGCCGATTCGACAGGCAGATTTATATTGAATTACCCGACCTGGAAGAACGCAAGGCGATTTTTAAAGTGCATATGCGCAATCTGAAGATGGACGATACCGCTAAGGTTGATTTCCTGGCAAAACAAACTCCCGGGTTCTCTGGGGCCGATATCGCCAATGCCTGTAACGAAGCCGCCCTGATTGCTGCCCGCAGCGACAAGAAAATGATCGATAAACAGGATTTCCTGGATGCCATCGACCGTATTGTCGGCGGCCTGGAAAAACGGAATAAAATCATTTCACAGCACGAGAAAAAAGTAATTGCTTACCACGAGTCGGGACATGCCGCCGTAAGCTGGCTGCTCGAATATGCACATCCGCTCGTCAAAGTTACCATTGTCCCAAGGGGAAAAGCCCTGGGCGCTGCCTGGTACCTGCCCGACGAAAGGCAGATAACCACCTACGAGCAAATGATTGACGAACTCATTGCCACCCTTGGCGGCCGTGCAGCCGAAGAAATCGTATTCGGTAAAATCTCGACAGGGGCACTCAACGACCTCGAAAAAGTTACCAAACAAGCCTATGCTATGGTAGCCTTCTATGGCCTGAATAAAAAAATCGGCAATATCAGTTATTACGATTCATCCGGACAAAACGAATACTCCTTCTCGAAACCGTTCAGTGAAGAAACCGCCCGCGTGATCGATGACGAAATCCACAAAATGGTGGAACAGTCGTACGACAAGGCCAAAGAATTACTGAGCGCGAATCGCGAAAAACTCAACCAGCTGGCCGAAATCCTCCTGCTGAAAGAGGTAATTTTCCGCGAAGACCTCGAGAAAATATTTGGCAAACGGCCTTTCCCGGATCATGATCATGTAATGATTAACAGTAACGGCGATACAAACGAAAATAAACTCCTGGAATCCTCGGCGGAAACCGCTGCTGAAACCATGGCTGTTTCGACAGATGCGCCTGC
>CAIPFN010000279.1 GCA_903864265.1 uncultured Bacteroidales bacterium
GGGAAGTTTGAGTTGGGATTGATGGGATTGATGAGATTGACGGGATTGATTTGAGACAAGGGGACAAGGAGAAATGGGGGCAAGGAGAAGAGGGGAGAGATGAATTTGAAGAATGGGAAGTTTGAGTTGGGATTGTTGGGATTGATTGGATTGTTGAAAACGCTGACAGGTTCTGCGAACGCTGTCAGGTTTTCGTAGGAGGGGGGATTTATATGTGGAAAATCAGATTTTCCGCATCCTCTTACTTTTTAACCAAAACATAGTCCGCACTCAGCGGAGCATGATCCGATTCGGAAAGGAAATCCTGGTGCACAACGGCTGTACCGCGGCGCCAGCGGTTATTGGAAAATAAATAGTCGAGGGTTCGGTCCCATGTATGCCCTGGGCGGGTGGTGTGCGTGAAATATCTCGCTTGATTCGGTTTGTAATCGTCTGGTGGAACTGCAGAATTAAAAGCTTCATATAAGCCTGACAGCCAAAGCGATTCAGGTGTATAATTGCTGCCTTCCTTATGCTGCGGATCGTCGCCCGGCTGGTGATAGGATTCGCCGGGGCACATGTCTTTCATACAATAATCAGTTGAATCGCTTCCGGGAGGCAGGGTATTCAGGTCCCCTCCAGCCACAAACCAGTGGCCGGCACCGGCTATCTGAGCCAGTTCATTCTCAAAAGCCACAATATGCTGATGTTTGGTATCGTCGGTAGCGAAAGCGGAAGCATGTATATTCACCGCATAAAGAGGTTGAAAACCAGGAATACTGATTTTAGCTTTAACCATACAGCAGCGTTCATAGAAATAGCGTGTCAGCCGATCCTGGTCCTGCCGCAGGGCAAGTTGTATTCTTTGGGCATCCTCAACAGGCCAGCGCGACAGGATGGCATTGGCTTCATCCATTCTCCCGAGCCCATCACTCGGAATAAACTGTGCTTTCCATTGGGAGCCGTACACAGCATAGTTAAAATCCGTGTGATCGAGTATCCAGCGTAGTTCGTCAACATACCCTGAGCGGGAAGAGTTGATATCGACTTCCTGCAACAGCAGTATATCCGGCTTTACTGAGTTGATGCAGCCGGCTATGGCCGATAGGTTTGCGATGATTTTATCGGGCTTATAGATTACCTTATACCCGCAGGCATCGCCAAACCAGGGACCGCGGCCTATGCCGAAACGGATGTTCCAGGTCATTATCCGTATTGTGGAATCAGGCGGAGGGGGAACAGCGGTTTCATTTTTAAAATAATACAGGGCGGTTTCTTCATCCTCAAAGCCGGTGGCAGGCAGTTCGCATGAGCGGTTGATCAGAAGCAATACAGGCAACAGTAAGATGAAGAAAACAGGCTTTGGATGGAAAGCAGTTTTCATATTCAAAGAGTCTTAATAATCAAAGATAATGAATATTCATGAAAAATGAACAGGTGGAGACATAAATCAGGTACTCAGCCAAATAAATCAGGAGCATTCGGCTTCTTATCCAGTAAGTGTGGCCAGGGCTGTGAGCGTTTTCCAGTTACGGGTGGTGGCTGGTGTTTTCAGCCTGTTTTCGAAGAAGCTATTATTGAGACGGGCTCTTCCGTAACCGCCGGGAAGATACAGATAGACCGACTGTTTCCGGATGAAATATTTCTCTGACGACAGATCATCACCAGTTTGCAGGTTGTCAGTTATAGATTTGGATGGGAAATCCTTCAGAAGAGTGACATATAAATGCGTGAGCATCACGTTGGGGTCTTCCTTAAGAAAGGGGTTATTTTCAAGTATTTCCAGCAGGCTTTCGCGGCGAAGAACCAGTATGGGCACTTCAAATCCGAGTTGCACTTTAATGGCTTCCGAAATCAGCATTTCAAGCTTTAATGAGTCAGTCTCTTCCGAGTCGAAGAATAGGTTCCCGCTTTGAATATAGTTTTGAACCCGGGTAAGGTGCAGTCCTGAATACAGTTTTTTCAGCTGATCCATTTTTATCATCCTGCTGCCGTGGACGTTAATTCCGCGTAATAGTGAGATATAAGTTTCCATTTGATGTTTTTACAAGGGAAATACGTTTCAGGCCGGGAAATGTTCATTTTGCAGTGTAAAAGCTTATGGCAGTATACCTGCCAGCGAGGTCCTTTTGGGGCGATGAAGTGACTATGTTCTTAAATTCTGATGTTACTTTGGTTCCCTTTTTAGCTATGTTTGCCGGGCGTTCAAAGCATCATTTTAAATAGCCCGGACTATGGCCCCTTTTATGATTTTATCGACAACCCTGATCACCCTCGCACTGGTATTTTATTCGCTTGGGGTATGGGCCGAACGTGTAGCCCAATACCTTAAAGCCTGGCATGTGGCTGCCTTTTGGACGGGGTTTGCCTTTGATGTTTCGGGTACCCTGGCCATGACAAAATTAGCTTCGGCTCCGTTCGACCTGATGCATCTACATACACTAACAGGGCAGATTGCACTTTGGCTGATGTTGATTCATGCCTCCTGGGCTACTTATGTGGTCAGGAAAGGAAGTGAAGGTTTACGGAAAAAGTTTCACCGTTATAGTTTACTGGTGTGGCTGATCTGGCTGATTCCATATTTAGGCGGGATGTTTATGGGAATGGCAAAGTAAAAAATTCTCAGAGCCATTTTTTGCAATGCCTGAAAGTTTGGTTTTCAGAGGAGTAACAGAGAGGGGCGATGTGGGACGTATTTTTCGAATGTGTTGACCTCAGCAATTTATGCTGATCCATCAAGGGTTGATGCCGGGAATGCTTTGGTGGACCCCTGATACCTAAAAGCTGTAATTCAACACTGTGCAAAGTATTGAATTACAGCTTTTTATTTTTGAAAAGCAAAGAAAGGGTTTCTTTTTCCTTCTGTGGTATTATTTCCTGAACGAATCGGCCCAGTTCACATTTCGCATATCCCCTGATTTCTCCAGTTCAAGGTGCATGCCGAAGGCAGCGGCCAGGGTACAGGGTGTGTGGGTGTCGCCGCCTGCCAGGCTGGCATAATCGCGCAGGGCCTGGCGGTAATCGGGGTGCACGCAGTTGTTGATAATGGCATCCATTTTCGCCTTGGGCGATTTTGACCTGAGGTCAGCAATACCTTGTTCGGTAATGATGATCTGGACTGAATGTTCGCTATGGTCGGTATGTGAAACCATGGGGACAAAGGCACTTATTTTTCCGCCTTTGGCAACCGAAGGGCAGGTGAAGATGGATATATAGGCGTTGCGGGTAAAATCGCCGGAGCCGCCTATGCCGTTCATCATTTTACGGCCCATCACGCTGGTGCTGTTGATATTGCCGAACAAATCGGCTTCGAGAGCCGTATTGATTGATATGATGCCGATTCGTCTGGCTATTTCCGGACTGTTGGATATTTCCTGTGGGCGGAGCACCATTCGGTCGTGAAAAAACCTGAGGTTATCGTACACCTGTTTAAGCATTTCGGGTGAAACGGTCAGGGAGCAGCCACTGGCAAAAGTAACGCGTCCCTGTTCCATCAGGGAGATCACGCTATCCTGTATCACTTCGGTGTACATTTCGAAATCCGGAATTCCTTTATGAGCTCCCAGGGCTGCCATCACCGCATTGGCGATATTCCCCACACCCGATTGCAGGGGCAGGAAGGAGGACGGGATGCGGCCGGCTTTCAGTTCAGCTGAAAGAAATTCGGCTACGTTACGGCCTATGGTTTCCGTTATATCGTTGGTTTTCGAAAAAGCCCCAACTTCATCGGCCTGGTGGGTCAAAACAACTCCGGCAATTTTGGAAGGGTCAACCTTGATAATTTCGGATCCGGCGCGGTCGGATGGTTTATAAATGGGGATCTCGCGGCGGTGAGGAGGATCGGCCGGAACGTAAATATCGTGAATTCCTCGTAATGCCCCGGGATGAAAAGAGTTCAGCTCGATGAGCAGTCGGTCGGCCGTTTTGCATATAGTGGGGGATATACCCACCCCGGTGGTCAGCACGATTTCGCCCTGTTCGGTTACATCGCAGGCTTCGATGATTCCCCAGTTTATTTTTCCCAGGAAGCCATACCGGATGTTTTGCCCTACCACCGACAAATGCGAATCGAAATAGTCGGCCTTTCCCGCATTGATCAGGTTCCGCAGGTCGCTGTTCGACTGGTAAGGCGTACGGAATTTTATGGCTTCGGCACGTGCCAGCGAACCGTCGAGGGAATCGCCGGTGGAGGCCCCGGTTATGACCCCGATTTTGAAAGGTCTGCCTTGTTCGTGTTCCAGTTTGGCCTTTTCACCGATAGCTACCGGGATCGTTTTTACCGCCCCGGCCGGTGTAAAACCACTGAAACCAACCACGTCATCGTGGTTTATGTAGCTGGCAGCTTCTTCTGCCGAAATGAACTGTAATGCCATAATTTAGCTGATTTAGTTTTACAAGCAGGGCAGTATTTTTATAAAATGAGAAATACAAACCATTTAAGCCATGGTGTCCGCTTCAATTCATCATCTTTGTACTGTCTTTTGCCCAATGCAGCGAAGGTAAGGATTATTAATCCTAACCAGGGTTAATTTAACTATATTTATACATGCAAACAACTGCATATCAAAATGTTAGAATATGAACAGAATGTCTGATTTCAACAAGATTACATTTGAATCGCTTGAAATAAGTGAGCAAAAAGAGGGACAATATTTTTCGGCTACCCGGATAAAAAGTGTGGGAGAACTACCCGGAGGAGATTTGCTTGTTAAAGTGGCCTGGTCAGGATTAAATTACAAGGATGCCTTATCGGCCTCGGGTCACCGGGGAATTACAAGGCGTTATCCGCATACCCCCGGCATTGATGCGGCCGGAACCGTGGTGGCCTCGCTGAGCCCGGCATTTGTTAAAGGAGAGGAAGTAATTGTGACCGGGTATGATCTGGGGATGAACACCAGCGGGGGATTTGCAGGGTATATACGGGTGCCGTCGGCCTGGGCCGTAAAGTTACCTGCAGGACTCAGTTTGAAGGAAAGTATGATTATAGGCACTTCCGGATTTACGGCAGCCAGTGCCATTTTCGAATTTATCGGTCATGGTATTGAGCCCGGATCAGGAAATATACTGGTAAGCGGTGCATCGGGTGCCGTGGGTTCAATGGCTGTTGCCATGCTTACCAAGAACGGCTACAGCGTGATTGCTTCATCAGGGAAACCTGAATTAAGTGAAAGCCTGTTAAGACTGGGAGTTTCGGAAGTGATTGGCAGGTATGCTCTTAATGATAAATCGGGCAAAGGACTTCTGCCGGTACGCTGGATAGCGGCTCTGGATACTATTGGCGGCCCTACACTTTCTACCATTCTCCGTTCTACCGCCGAACGCGGAATAGTGTGCAACTGTGGCATGATAGCTTCTGCTATGCTCGAAGTATCCGTGTTTCCGTTTATACTGAGGGGCGTAAGGCTGGTGGGAATAGCATCGGCCGATACAGCTATGGCGCGCAGGCTTGAAATATGGAAACTGATTGCCGAAAAATTAAAACCGGCCTCATTGGAAAATATGTACCGCATTGTCGGTCTGGACGAGGTGCAGCACGAACTGGACCTGATGCTGGAAGGGAAACAGCATGGCAAAATCATTGTTCTGCTTTAATCCGCCGACTGCTATTTTATCAATTATTGCAGTTGTTCCTCCATCACCGGACTAAGCTGGCAGATGGTGGCTTCCCTGTTTTTCAGGGCCCAGCTTACCATGGCGTCGAGCACTGTACTCAACTCTTTTCCTGAATCAGTCAGGCTGTACTCCACGAAAGGCGGTATAACCGGTAAGGCTTTACGATGCACCAGTTTGTCGGCTTCCAGTTGTTTGAGGTGCTGAATCAGCATTTTTTCGGTGATGGCCGGGATAAGTTTTTTTAACTCGCTGTACCGGCGGGTTCCGCTCAACAGGTTATAAATGATGATAGGTTTCCAGCGTCCGCCTATCTTATTGAGGGTATAGGTAACCGGGCACTGGGTGAGCGAATTTTTCCGGTTATCCTGGTTGGTGGAGGTTTCTTTAATCTTGGTCATGGTACGCACTTTGGGGTAAGTACTTGTATAATAGTAAGTGCAAATATACCTTTGTTCTTTCAAATAAAAACAAAAGATATGAAAATTATAGTAACAGGATCGTTGGGCCACATCAGCAGGCCCCTGGTGGAAAAGCTTACAGCCGCTCAACAGCAGGTAATCGTTATCAGCAGCCATTCCGAAAGGAAAGCCGAAATTGAAGCGCTGGGTGCTACCGTGGCTATTGGATCGGTGAGTGACCTGGCCTTTTTGACCGAAACATTTAAAGGGGCTGATGCGGTGTACACTATGGTACCTCCTACGTTCAGCGCAAGCGACTGGAAAGCGTATATTGCCGGTGTGGGTGCGATTTATGCCCAGGCTATTGCCGCAGCCGGGGTTAAAAATGTGGTAAACCTCAGCAGTATGGGTGCTCATATGCCCGAAGGCTGCGGACCGGTGAGCGGTCTGTATTTTGTTGAACAGGCTTTGAACGCTTTGGAAGGTGTTAACGTAAAGCATCTGCGTCCGGGATTTTTCTATTACAATTTCATGGCTAATATTGGCATGATCAAAAACATGGGCATAATAGGCGGAAATTACGGTGAAAATGCCAGACTGGTCATTGCGAACCCTTCGGACATTGCCGATGCTGCTGCCGAAGAATTGCTCAGCCTGTCGTTCAGTGGAAAGAGTATCCGCTATGTTGCCAGTGATGAGAAAACTACGGATGAAATTGCCGGGATACTGGGCCATGCCATCGGCAAGCCCGATTTAAAATGGGTTAACTTCAGTGATGCCGATACCCTGGGCGGCATGCTTCAGAGCGGAGCACCCACCAATGTTGCTGAAAATTATGCCGAGATGGGTGCAGCCATGCGCAGCGGCGAAATGGCAAAGGAATACCTGGCCAGCGGCCCGGTGGCATTTGGCAAAACCCCATTCGAAGCATTTGCACCCGTTTTTGCTGCAGCCTATTCACAATCCTGAAAAGAAAGCCATTGATGTAGAAAAGGAGCTTCGGCTCCTTTTTTTATTTGTCTGCAGCCGGTTCAACCAAATCCCACAGGTTTCCATACAAATCGGCGAATACGGCTACCGTGCCATAAGCTTCTTTTAGCGGTTCCCTGACGATAGTGACTTTGTTATCGATCAAATTCTGATGATCTCTTTCGAAATTATCGGTATACAGAAAAAGGAACACCCTACCCCCGGTTTGATTGCCTACCCGGCTTTCCTGCTCTATGCCCGAAGCTTTTGCCAGCAAAAGGCAACAGTCCGATGATCCGGGAGGAGCCAGGAGCACCCATCGTTTGGTGTCATCCAGCCGGATGTCCTGCACAAGGGTAAAATGTAGTTTTTGGGTATAAAATGTGATGGCTTCATCGTAATCAGGAACGAGTAAAGCGATGTGGGCGATTTGTTGTTTCATGGGTTGTTCTATTTCTGCTCAGACTTCGTCATTTTTTAAAAAATCAGTCCCTGTCTTTAATCAAGGATACCAGTTCGGACATGGATAGTTTGGCGGATTGGTCGCTGCCTTCGAGTAAGGTATCGGCCAGGTCGCGTTTGGTGTTATGCAGTTGTATAATCTTTTCTTCAATTGTATTTTGAGCAACCAGGCGATAAATGGTTACCGGCCGCATTTGACCAATGCGGTGAGCCCGGTCAGAAGCCTGATCCTCCACTGCCGGGTTCCACCATGGGTCGAGATGGATCACGTAGTCAGCCGCGGTAAGGTTCAAGCCCAGACCACCTGCTTTCAGGCTGATAAGGAAAAGATCGCCTTCACCTGACTGGAATTTCTTCACACTTTTTTCCCTGTCGGGTTGGGAGCAGGAGCCATCCAAATATTGATAGTGAATTCCCAGTGCATCAAGCGATTGGCGAACAATGGCCAGATGAGTTACAAACTGACTAAACACCAACGCCTTATGTTTATTCTCGATGAGTTCGGCCACAATTTCGAGGAAGGTGGAAAGTTTGGTTGAAGGGATGTTAATTTCAGGATTCACCAGGGCCGGGTTACAACAGGCTTGACGCAGTCGGGTGATTTCGGCTAATGCTTTCAGGTGTTTGGCTCCCTGAGCGCTGTCATCTTTTTCCAGATTAGCTATGGCCTGGCGGCGCAGGGCTTCATAAAACGCCATTTCTTCAGCGCTGAGTTCCACTTTCCGGATAATTTCGGTTTTAGCAGGCAGTTCGTCGAGTACCGATGATTTGGTTCGGCGCAGTATAAAGGGAGCAATCAGCTTTTTGAGATGCTTACGTGCGTGGTCGGCATCGGGTTTAATAAATGTATCGGTAAAATGGGTGAGTGTGCCCAGTAAACCCGGGTTGATAAAATTAAATAAATTCCAGACCTCGCCCAGGTGGTTTTGCACGGGAGTTCCGGTAAGCACCACACGGAAAGGAGCCTGTAACTGCATGGCAGCTTTTGATGTTTTGGTGGTATAATTTTTAATGATATGAGCCTCATCGAGCACTATGGTAGCAAAAGGAGTCTGGGAAAAAGCTTTTTCTTCCGATTGAAGCAAGCCGTAGGATGTAATCAACAGATCACCGGCTTCGAGGGTTTTCAGGGTTTGTTCCCGGTTGCCGAGTGTGAGCATTTTCATTTTCAAAGTAGGAGCAAACCGGGCTGTTTCGCTCACCCAGTTATGCACAACCGAAACCGGGCAGACTACCAGTGCTGGTCCTGACTGAGCCCTATGCAGCAGCAGGGCAAGTGCCTGAATGGTTTTCCCCAGGCCCATGTCATCCGAAAGGCAGGCACCGGCTTGCCACTCCGCCAGGCGGGCTAACCATCGGAAGCCTTCTTCCTGATAAGGACGAAGGTCAGCCAGGAGGTTCGGTGGTATGGAGGTTTCCGTATTTTGAACCAAATCGAGCCGTTTGCGGAAATCCTTCCATGTTTTGTCGGTTTTCAGATGCTCGGTTTCATCAAAGAAATCACCCAGCGCAACCGATGCAAACTTGTTGATATGGATTCCGTCCTTTGTCGTGGTTGAGAAGGTGCGCAACTCATCCAGCTGCTTTTTCAGGCGTTCGCTCAAGGCCAGAAACTCACCTTGTTTTAACTCTATGAAACGATTATGGCTTTTTTCGGTAAGCAAAAGCAGTTGTTGGATAGTGAGTACCGTATCTTCGTCAACTTTTAGTTCGCCCTGAAGCTCGAACCAATTGGTTTGTGTTTTTATCCGGAGGTTGAGATTGCTGAAATTCACGCTGCCTCGTATTTTGAAGCGTTCGCCTTCGGGCCATTCAACCACGCTTATATCCTGATGCGCTCCCAGGATATCAAGTAAATGCAGAGAATCCATTGGGTTGTCGAAGGAAATCAGTCCATCATTAATGTCTACACTCTCGAGGGATTGTATTTTCTCAAGCAATACATTTGCGAATTCCTCCTCCAGGGCCAGGTCGCGGGTTACCTGAAGTTGTGCTCCTTTTTCGTTGGTAATTAAAGTTTTACCTCCTTTTCCCGGTTTGCAGTAGGGAGGGTGATTCCCAAATGGTTTTGCATAGAATTCTGCTTTCAATCCATCGCCTATAGGCAGTAGCTGCACCCGGATCCGCGGATCAACGGCTACTTTTTTAACATTTGTATGCTCGGAAACCGATAAGTCGGAATGTACGGTAAAGGCTGAACTAAAGTTCCCCAAAACCTGCATCAGTTTTTCTTTTCCGGCTTCCGGGACTACTATTTTCTCTTGCCTGATGGCTTCGATGACCTTTTGTTGCTGATTCGTCAGATTGTATATTTTATAACGGGTATTGGTCTCTTTTTCGACAATTAGTGGATTGGAAGCATCCTGGATATTGGTTGAAAGTGTATATCCTTTTGATATTTTGATTACCTGAAGCAAAGGCTGAGCGGCAATTAATTCGACCGAAAGATCCACCGTACCGTTTAAAAAAACAAAAGGATGCCCGATGAGTTCTTTAATGGTATCGGCAGCCAGGTAATATTCATCGGATCCGTAATAGTTGCTTGATAATTTTACATTTTTAGCGATTCGAAAATCCTGTTGTGTCATGCCCTCCACTTTGCCCTGGTAAAAAGTTTTGAGTGCGATATTTCTTCCCGCCGACCAGTTTCCTTTTGCCTGCCGGGTTTGCAAAACAGGCTGGATGAACAGATCCTTGAAATCCACATAATAAACCACCCTGTATTTTTCCTGATCATCCTTCCCTCCTACAGAGAATTTTCCGGTTCCCATGGTTAGAAATGCATTGAGCGATTTTTCCCAGTCTTCCTTCCTCGAGATCTGCGATAAGGCTGGTTCAAAATCGAAGCGGGACGCTATTTTTTCGAATAAATCCTCCGTATCGGCATTTTTGTTCCATTGCATCAGGATATAGGCTGCTTCGTAAGCCAGCAGCGGATAACCGTTCGCGAGGGCTTTTTCGGTGATCTGAAAAAGCTTTATCACGTAAAAATTATCCTGCTTACTTTCAACCAGATACAGTACCAGGAAACAGATTAAGCTGATATAATCCTGATCTCCTGTCAGAATCACACTTTTGAGGATGTCAATTCTATGTTGGAGACCTTTTTTATCGTTGCAGTTATAATAAAGCACAGCCTTAAAATATTCATCACCTGGGGAATAGATTTTTTTTTGTAAGGCAGAGTGTATTTTATTGAAAACAGATGACGACTCTTCGGGAGTCACACATAAGAGAGCCGTGAGGTAATAAAAGGCGTCGTGGGCAAGAAAGGGTAAGAGCGAGCCTCTGAGGTAGGAGCGTTGGACTTTCAGCCCTTTTTCAAACTGAACCAAAGCCGGCCCAAGGTCAACATTCAGTAACAGGACCACGGCGGGTATATAATGGCTGGCAATTTCATTGGTATTGGCTCTTTCGGCTTCTTTGAAACTTCCAAGATGAAAATACTGTTGCACTTTTACTGTGGGTAGTTTATCGATATTTTGAGGCGAAACTTTTTTCTTTATTTCCTCAACAAACTCAGATAAAGTTTCTAGAGATTCCAGATTAGATATACAAATGCTGATTTTGGAATTTAATAATTGGCTAATGATCAAAGGGTTAATCAACGCGAAGTTTTTTTCATACGATTCGTTATCCAACAAACCTGTCATAAAGGAACCTAAGAGTGCAAAGCCTGTATTCAGAAATTTATTTTCTGCTTCTACATATTTAGCCGTATTAAAAAGCAGGCAATACAAAAAGTTTCTCATATTTAGCCAGGGTGAATCCCCCTGATAAAAATACCGACCCCTTTCCTGTATCTCGTCCCATTCCTGGGAATAAGTTTTCACTTTAGGAAGCGTAAAAAGCAAAAAGTCCGGTGAAACATAAAAATTAGAACTGCCGGGCAACCTTGTAAATAATCCATTATCGAACGCTTTTTGCAAATACGGTTCAATACGGGAATTTGATATTTTCTTATTTCGTAATAATGTTGCCGGGAAATAATATACTGAGATATTATCGGCTATCAAAGCAGCTATATCCAAAATGTACTTCTCGTCATCAGATAAAGAACTATAGTATTCAAATTGCTTAGTATTCATAACAACTACAGGTATAGATTATACTGCAAAAATAAAGTTTGTTTTGATTCAACGTAATATTAACAAAGGGTAAAGTAGAATACCGGCCGTTGATTCCGCAGAGCAGAATAATTTCATAAACTTTGGTTTGTACTTATTCATCTCATGTAAGCTTATTCCGCCTATTTCACCCATTTGCTGAGATGTATGACTTGCTTTTGTTGCATTTTCAGTGAGAATTACCCGTATGAATCCATGTTGTTTCGTTAAGGGTTATGATTCTGAAAAGCTTTAAACGTGATGTGCAAAGAGGAGGCAGAATGAGTCAGGGAGTTATTATGGGATGATCTTCTTTACGGTACTCTATGCTTAGCGGCAGCCCGCTGGCAGGGAAATCCTGCCATTTTTAGTTTAAAGAGCAGTATTGTAGGGAAGGATAAAATAGAAGGTTGATCCTTTTCCTGGCTCACTTTCCACACGAATGGTACCCCCAAGCATTTCGACATAGGCTTTGGTGATAGCCAGTCCCAGCCCTGCACCCTCGTAATGTTTCGACAATGAATTGTCGGCCTGGGTAAAGCGATCGAAAACCGACAGCTGTTTGTCCTTTTCAATGCCGATTCCGGTATCTTTAACATGAAATTCAATATAACCCCCATTGCGGTTATTACCGAATTCAATCACACCTTTGTTCGTGTATTTAATGGCGTTTTTAAGTAGCTGGGTAAAAATAGTATCCAGTTTCTGGCGGTCGGTCCGCAGAAAGCAGCCTTCCAGGTCGGCGGCATTCTTAACCAGGAGGTGAAGCCCTTTTTTGTCAGCCTGCGGTTTGAAAAGGGCGAACATGCTATCGGAATGAGCATAAATATTAACCAGTGAAAAGTCAGTAACGGCTTGCCCGGATTCAATCCGCGAAATATCGATCAGGTCGGTAATGGTATTGAGCATACGGGCGCTGCTTTTCTCGATAATGGAGATATATTCCTGCATCTGTTCACCCGAGAGGGATGTGGTTTTGAGCAAATCGGCAAAACCAAGTATGCCATGCATAGGCGTACGGATTTCGTGGGCTATATTGGATAGAAAGGCCGATTTGAGCTGATCGCTTTCCTCAGCTTTCAGCTTGGCCAGCTCCAGGTTTTTGCGCTGCCTGAAATAGTCTTCGAACAAAGTGCCTATATAGCTGAATTCCCCTTGCGATTGCTGGAGCTTTTGAATAGAATCGCTGTTTTCCGATTCCAGTATACGTTTTATTAAATCGAGCGGAAGGTAAACCCATAGCCGGGCATAGATGATAAACACGATCAAACCCAGGAAGAAAGAAAGAACAAGAATGAGCAACAGGTATTTGGAGGTCCTGAAATTGAGGTTGAAAGCCCGGCTGAAAACAATATGCGAAACAGTTTTATTCAGAGGGTCGGTTAGATTTTTCGAAACCAAAACAATGCTGTGATCGTAGGCCTTGTTCTGTTCGGGCAGGTCCTGGAAATTGACCCTGGAACTGGTAATTTTGCTTAGCCTGGTTTTAAACGACTGGTCCCACAGGCGTACCAGGAACATATAGCCTGAAGGGGCTGTTTTGTTATGGTAGCGATCAAAAGTAGGGTGTATGGAAGCGGCACTCACTTCCACCAGGCCTTCGGTGGTGAGTAAAAAGAAATTCGAAAAGTGATGCTTTTGCAAAGCAACCACCGCTGCCTGGGGAATAAACCGGCGCGAAAGGATTTTCAGTGACGAGGCTTCCCCTATGATATTAAAAGCAGTATCGTACACGCAGATATAATCTACTTTAAAGCTGTTGATGGCTCCGATAATATGTTCGTTGTACCATTTTGTGCTGCGGCTCCGGGTGAATTCAACCATGCCATCGGAATGTGTAAAATCGTTGGCCGCCAGGCGCATGGATTCGGAGTTCAGGTCGAGCAGCGATTCCACTTCATTATAAAATTGCTCTTGCGATGCATCGTACACCTGTTTTTCCTGCAGCAGCGTATAAAAATACAAGGATGTAAAAAGCAGCATAAAGATGATGCCCGAAATCGACAGCAATAAAACTATACGGGCAAATATGGTTTTGAGCTTTATCATTCCTTCAGTTGTTCATGCACAAGTTATAATCGTTAACAGTCAGGGGCAAGGCAATCATTCGAAACGGTTTAGTTTTTTCAAACACATTCGGTTTGTAAATAAAAAAGGACAAGGGTAAAAAAAGCTGAAAAACCGGTAAACCGTCAACGGATAATGATTATCCTACTCGTTTTTTGGATGATTAGCCGGTAATACCCGGCTGATCAGATAAGGAAACAGGAAATACTCTTCCAGGAAGAGTGTCGTTAGTATACTTTTTCCCTGTTATTGGAACAATATAAAGGCTAAAAAGTTGCTTTCAGGGAGGAAGTATTTATAAAACTGTGAGCCAATTCATTGCGGCACAGGGAAAATTCAATCCCTTACGTACTATTCAATACGAATTGCGATGGCAGGATATACCGGTTTCAGGCTGCTTTTCTTTCGTCGACGGCTAGACCTTCTTCCGTACCCAAGTACCGGGTTTGAGCTTCGCCAGGTAGAATTGAGTTTAAACGATACATTCTCATACCCTTTCATATCTTCATGTAATTCCTCCCGGGCCTGTATCCTACTATACAGGGAAGCAGAAAAAGGTGATTCATCAGCACAGGCAGCATCATTTTTTATTCTTTCCTCAGCGCCTCCACCAGGTTTTTCCGCAAAGCGGATTTTACGGGGAAATAAATCCAGGCCATTCCACTCAGCAGGATTAAAATAAGTATGACAAGTAAAAAGGAAGCGGGAAAGCGGAACGCCGGCGAAAAGAAAGAGGGCAGGATTCCTGCAAAAGCCGCCATCAAGCCGGTTCCTATCCCTGAAAGCAGTATAAACAGGTTTTCGGTAAAAATAAGTTTCAGGATATAGCTGTGCTCAAATCCAATGGCCTGGTAGAGGGCGATTTCCTGTTTGCGTTCTTCGAGATTACGCAGCAACACTATCCCCAGCCCAACGGTTCCGATGAGGATTCCCAGTCCGCCCAGCAACATGAAAACCGAGAGATATGTATTCTCGACCGAGTTAAACTGCGCGAGCCGTTCCGAAGCCGGGCTGACCACCATGCCATAATCCTGGAAGAGAAATTCTAGCTTTTGGGAAATTTCGTTTCGTTTGGCATATTGTCCATCGATCAGCATTACTTTTGACCCGCTCACCGAAGGGAAATACTGCCTGAAAAGCGCTGCCGAAACCAGGACGTTTCCCTGGAAAACAGAGTTATCCAGACCTGCTATAAGTCTCACTCTTAAGGTTTTACCGCTTTCGTCGCGATACAGCAGGGTATCCCCGACCTGCCTGTGCAGGCCCCATTGTATTACGGTTTGATCGGCAATACCTGGGATTACACCCATGGCCGATGCTGTATTTAAGGTGAGCCAGGGATGCTTTTCGTTAACAGCCGGATCCAGTTTCATAAAACTGAACGACTGTTGCCGGTCGAAATATACCGGATCAATACCCAGCAAAGCGGGTTGTGAAACCTGGTTGAGGTTCAGGCAACTGGCGTCGTTGCCTTCGAGGCGAAGCATCTGCAGAAAGCGGGTTCCTTCCAGGGAGGTCTCTTCGCTGAGTCCGTATTTTTCTTTGCCTTCCGGCGAATTAAGATCGTAAAGCAAGGATACGGTCGATTCGGCCCAGAAAAGGAATCCACCTGTGCCCGACGAACGGGAATTTTCGCTTCCATAAAATGTTTTTCGGTTGGCTCCGGTTATAATCACGGAGAAAGTACCCAGGGCTAGCAAAGCAACGGCTGTAAGGGTGCGACGTCGATTCAGGGCTATATTTTTCAGAATCATGGTGTAAAAGCCGGGAAAAGCGATGCTGCTTTTTTCACAGGCCTTGAAAAGCAGGGCATTCAGAAAAGTCATCCCGGATACCAGAATCATTCCGCCGGCCGAAAGAAAGGCTTCGGAAGGATCAGCCTGCCTGGCCAGAAAGGAATACGTTATGATAGCAAGGGCCATGAACAGAAACAATAAGCCGGTTGCCAGACTGATGTTTATACTTACACGGTTTGATGTAAAACCAGGGTTAGCTGCATTCTTCACCATGGCGGTCAGGGGCTGTCGGAGGTTTCGTATCAGTACAAACAGCAGTGAAATCATGGCTGTTATTACTCCTGCCGCGAAACCCAGAACCAGGGTTGCAGGAAGCAACTGCATATGCAGCATCGATGTTCGCACGGCATCCTGCCAGAGGGTATTGAGCCCCAGCAATAAAAGTGAAGTATAAAAAACACCCGAAATAACGCCTAGTAAACCACCCGCTAGAATAACAAGGGAGGCTTCCATAAACAAAATGCGTATAATTTCCATTTTTCGGAAGCCCAGGGTAGCAAGGATAGCCGTTTCGGCCATGCGTTTCTGTGCGTGAAGCGAAAAAAGCAAAGCTGTAAGTAGCAGGGCCGCCACGATAATAAAAAAACTCAGGCTCAGGAACAATCCTCCGAAATCGGTTGAATTGGCAGCGGCCGATTTCCCTTCGGAATAGACCTCTTTAATAAGCAGGCCATTTTCGGCCGGTACCAGTCGCGACATCAGGGAGGTTTCGGCGGAACTTTGCCCGTTTTTACCGGCCGTAAAGCGGAATGCGGTTGCCTGACCGAAAGCATTATCCCAGATTTTCTGTCCGTCAGCTATAGTGATAAATGCTTTGGGTGTTCCGCGGTACCTGTTCCAGTACTGCTCGTCCTTATCCCTGATTTTATCCAGTTTCACAGGAGAGCCGGTTTCCCATTCGCGGCAGTTGCCCGCATCCGACATGCCTGGGAAATCAGGCATTAAAGTATGATCGAAAATGGGATCCGTTATAGGCAGAACCATTCGGATGCCAAAACGGGCACTGTCCTCGGTAAGGGTACGTAAAGCCCCCATTTTGAAATACTTCAAGGTAAGGGAATCGCCTGGTTTAACCCCCAGGTCAGCGGCAAGCCAGTCGCTGACAATAATTTGCTTATGCGATAGAGGATGTCCCAGCCAATTGGCAGTTGCGGCAGTTACAAAGGAATAGGGTGTTGCTTTTGCTCCTGAGGAAACCGAATTCACCAGGTAAGTCAGCAGGGGTTCGGCGTGGGGAATGCTTTCACGAATGGCTTTTGCGGCATTTTCGGGTATAAATATACGGTCCGACCGGATTTCAATAGTGTTGCTGTCGCCCGAAGGTTTAAATCCCAGCCCGGCATCCTCCGCCTTCCAGCTCAAACGAAGCAGGGAATCCACAGTATACATATCCGGAACAGCATTCTGGTTTCCGGCAATCAGCAGCAAGTTGGCCTTTCCCTGCAGCCTGAGCCTCTTGTTCATCGATTCCAGCGAGATAAAAACATTGAAAGGTGCCGACTGGTTGGTTTTAAGGCTAAAGCGCCCCGATTGCCGGTCATCGGCGATAGCCGATACTTTTAAACGAAAAGCCACAACCGCTTCTTTTTCCGATACAAAGGGCGCATTTTCGGAAGCGTTCGACGGTTTATGGATTTTCAGCAGGAATTCATCCCCGGGATGCAGGTTCAGTTTTTGGGCGGTATTGAGGCTTAATATGGCTTCATCCTGAGCGGGCTGGCGGGTGGTGTCGTTCCATAGATGAACGAAACGCTCATCAACACCGAGTACCTGCAGCCGGTTTAGCTGTGTGTTTTTGTCGGTGTTTAGGGCTATGCCTTCCAGTTGTAGAACAGGGGCAACCAGGCTTTTTGTATGTTTGGTCAGGTCATTGGCCAGTTGTTGCCTGAAAAGGCGCTCGCCCGACTCAATGGCAAAGCGTGTCTGCCCCAGCCGTACATCGGTTAACTGAACCAGGCTGTAGCGTACCGAATCGCCCACCACCAAGGCTCCGGTCAGGACGGCAGTACTGATAACCGTTCCTGCCAGGATAGCCAGGTAAGGTTTGCGGTAATACTTCAGGTTGCGGAGGATTAAGGTAAAAATGGACATGGAAGGCGTTTGGGGTGAAGTCAGAATCCGGAGGGAAACAGGTTAAGTTAAAGTGAAGCAGATGTGAAGGTCGGTGTTTACCCGGCATTGTCCCTGTAAGCCCTGCTATGGGCCTTTACTTTGGGATTAAAGCCAGCTTACCCTCCCGCAGATGGTATATTTTATCCATTTTCCCTGCCAGTTCCATGGAATGGGTAACAACGACCAGGGCTACGTTTTGTTCGAGGTTGAGTTCGGTAAGCAGGGTGGCCAGCTGATTTGCACTTACGGCATCCAGCGATCCGGTCGGTTCGTCGGCAAGCAATAAACGGGGTTGATTGATGAGGGCACGAACAACGGCTGTTCGCTGGCATTCGCCCACGGAGAGCTGGAAGGGGTATTTTTTCAGCTGTCCGGTCAATCCAACACGTTCAATCAGCTTCAAAGCACGTTTGTGGGCCGAAAACAGGATTTTCCTGTCTTTCCGGGGCAGCAACGGTAACAATACATTGTCGAGCAGAGTTAACTGGGGAAGCAGGTGATGCATCTGGAAAACAAAACCCATGAAGGAATTGCGGATGCCGGCCAGGTGTTTTTCATTCATGTGGTCCACGGGGACCCCATCGAGTATTACTTTTCCGGAGGACTGGCTGTCGAGGGTACCAAGGATATTGAGCAGGGTACTCTTACCGCAACCCGATGGTCCGATTATGGCTATCCGGTCCTTGTCGGCAATTTGCAGTGAAATATCCTGGAGCACCTGGTTTCTGGAAGATGATCCGGGTTGTTCGTAGTATTTGCTGATTTGCTGGAGTTCGGCTAACATGAGCTGGTTTTATTATTCGTGTAAAATTAGGCTTTTCAAAGAAGGTAAAAATCAGGAAAATGCAATAAATGTTCTGATAGCATTTAGGGTATGTGTTGAAAACGGCTGTACGATCCCTGGCTGGAACCAACAGTCCAGACCATAAAAACCATTTTTATCATTTCCGCAGCCGGGCCCAGTCCGAAATGGCCCGGATTAATGGGTTTCAGCTTATTTATTTTCACCTTCCACGAATGCAAGAAAAGATCACAATGAAATACGCTGAAAAACAACGCGATACATTTATTTATTTACAGAAAAGCAGGCCTTTGAGGCATTTCGGAACATAGTCATGCCCGGAATGGAAGCTATTCTATCATTAACCAGACTAAAAATAAAAAAATGAAAATATCGAAGTCACCATTAAAAATAAAGGGGGGGTGCAAAGAAAAAACATATAAAATATTTGTTAAGCAATTAAAAAATAGGGGGTGTGTTAAAATATAGAGTATTTTTGTAGAAAATTTGAATACAAAACAGTACGCCATTATTTCTAACCTTAAAATTTAAACTTATGAAAAGTAGTACCAGGTCACGAGCGGCATTAATCACTTCAGCCTTATTTCTAGCTTTCGCAAGGTTAAGCGGACAAACAAGTGAGCCGGCAGTTGCCGGTCCGGCAGCGCCATCTTTTAAAGTTACAGCCGAATTAGTCAGTCATTATGTATGGAGGGGTTCCATGGCCACGGGGAGTCCTACACCGAATATACAGCCAACCTTATCGTATGTTAAGGGAAATTTCGAAATCGGGGCCTGGGGGTCAACTGATTTTGCAGGGAGCTATAAGGAAGTTGACCCTTATGTTTCCTACACTTCAGGCCGCCTGAAGTTTACCTTAACCGATTATGACTGGAATTTTTCGCATGCCAACTATTTCAATTATAAGAACGGAGAAACAGGGCATATTTTCGAGGGTTCAATAGGTTATACCGGGGCGGAGTCATTTCCCCTGAGTGTGTCATTAAATACCATGTTTTATGGTTTGGATAAAAATGCGAGTGATACTTTAAATATTAAACAGGCCTATTCAACTTATATTGAATTGGGATACACCAAAGGTCCTGCTGCCTTCTTTTTCGGATTTACTCCCTGGGCCGGCTATTATAATAATTACGGAAACACTGCTTTTGACACATCCGCAAGCAAAAAATCTTTTTCCATCGTCAATATCGGGGCGACCTTTTCCCGAAGCCTTAAGATAAGCGATGCATTCTCCCTGCCTCTCAGGGCCACCTTAGTTGTCAACCCTGCTGCAACGTATGCCAGGGCTGATTTTCTGCACCTCATTTTCGGGATTACGTTTTAAAACCGCTGTCCTGATCAAGGAATGATGAATTTATATTTTGTCATTAGTTTTTTTACCAATAAGTATATGATATGTATACACCTGATAATGAATTGAAAATAGTATCTAAAACAAAGCATTATGGAAAATAGAACAATTCGCCCCGGAAGGGGTTCGTTAATCGCTCGCTTGAGCGAAAACATGTCAAAACCGAAGAACTGGAATCTGGGGTTTGCAATCCTTGCGGGGAAAATGATAGGTTTGATGGTTGTCGTTTTTTTAATGATGATCCTGCCCGGGCTGCTTGGTACCGAAGCCTCGGCCGCGGATGTGTATACTCCGCATGAAACCGCGGTCATTAATAGTCTCAATACCGTTTGGACGCTGGTGGCCGCGTTTTTAGTATTCGGTATGCAGGCTGGTTTCGTCATGCTGGAGGCTGGTTTTGCCCGGAAACGCGAAACCGTCAATATACTGGTTGAATGTATCCTGGACACGGCCATTTGCGGCATTTCATTCTGGGCAATAGGTTATGCATTCATGTTCAGTACCGGTAACGGCTTTATTGGTTATCACTGGTTCTTCCTGCAGGGAGTACCCGATACCTATGGCTCCACCGGTGTAGCTATACTGGCACACTGGATTTTCCAGTATGCTTTTGCCGATACGGCTTCTACCATTACTTCGGGTGCCATGATAGGCCGTACCAGTTTCCGTGGCGACATCATTTACAGCATTGGCGTTACTGCCTTTATTTATCCTATCATCGGTCACTGGGCCTGGGGCCCTGACGGTTTCCTTGCCCTGATGGGCACTCCGGGTAATTTCCTGCCTGCTTTAGGCCAGGGGTTCCGCGACTTTGCCGGTTCAACGGTAGTACATACCATTGGCGGTATGGTTTCACTGGCCGGAGCCATTGTGTTAGGTCCGCGTATTGGACGGGTGTTTTACCGCGACGACAAAACAAAGGGCGGATTACCCGCTGCTCACAACCTGCCTTTGGCAGCAGTAGGGGCTTTCCTGCTCTGGTTTGGGTGGTATGGGTTTAATCCCGGGAGTACCCTTTCGGCCATGGATTTCCAGGGGATTGGCCGTATTGCAGCCAACACTACCCTGGCAGCCTGTGCCGGTTCACTTACAGCCTTGTTGTGTGCCCTGTGGATAGGTCCTTTTAAAGGAAAGTTCGATACCGGCTTTGCCGTGAATGGTTTGCTGGCAGGGCTTGTAGCTATTACGGCTCCCTGTTACTGGGTTTCCCCCCTGGGTTCCATCCTTCTTGGCGGAGTAGCCGGAATCATTGTTTTCCTCGGAATATATTTGTTGGAACATCTGCGGATTGATGATCCTGTAGGTGCCGTTTCTGTGCACGGGTTTAATGGAATTTGGGGAACCCTGGCACTCGGATTATTTGCCAGCGGGCAGTACGGGGCAACCGGGCCATTAGGCGCCGATAATTCCGCACCTGTGCGGGGCCTTTTCTACGGTGGAGGCTGGGATGTACTGAAAGCCCAGGCAATCGGAAGTTTTGTGATCACCGCGGCTACCCTCGTTGTTTCGCTGCTGCTCATGTATGCGGTAAGCAAATTGCCTTATCCTTATAAGTTAAGAGTTGAAGCGGAAGGAGAAACCGGACCGGGTGGTATTGATGTATGGGAACATGGGGCCGAAGCTTATCATGATTAAGACGGATCAACCCCAATGTATTTGTAAATTTGTTATCGGGAGTGGTTCCCGCTTTTAACTAAAGCCTGTTTACAAACCAAACTTCAATTTCTAACAGTATAAACGTATTAAATTTAAGTGAGATGAAAAAAATAGAAGCAATAATAAGAGTCTCCAAGTTTCAGGAAGTAAAGGAGGCGCTGCATGCCATCGACATTGATTTTTTCTCCTACTGGGACACGGTAGGGGTTGGAAACGAGAAGAAAAGAAAAGGTTCCTACCGGGGATCGTCGGACGATACAGAATTTATTTCCCGCCGTACCCTTTCAATCGTGGTAAGAGATATCAATCTGAAAAAAACCATTGATTGCCTGTTGGATACGGCGTATACCGGTACCGTTGGAGATGGAAAAATATTCGTAATCCCTGTGGAAGAATCGTACCGTATACGTACCAGGGAAAGCGGTGACGAATCCCTTTTCATTAAAGATTAATTCCCCATTTACTTTCCTTCACAAAGGAACACCAGCAAGGTAACAGCCTTCAGATAGCCCCTATCTGTTGTGCCTGTTACCTTGTTTTTTTAGTTCACATCTATGGGCAGTCCTGTTGAGGAACCTGAGCCGAAAAGCCTGGAATCATGTATGGACGAGGATTTGATTTAGACAAGCGTTTTATAAATCTCTATCATTTTACCGCTCAGGGTGTTACAATTAAACTGTTCTTCAACGGATTTTCGGCCGGAGCGGCTCATAGCCAGGAGTCGGGCAGGATTCAGGAGGACTTCCGTAAGCTTTTCAGTCAGGGCTGAGGCTGTATTCGGTGTATAGGTTACTCCGCCCCCCGAAGCCCGGATAATTTCAGGGAAAGCGCCCAGTTCGGGTTGTACCAGGGGCACGCCCGAAGCCAGGGCTTCGAGCTGGTAAAGGCCGAAAGCTTCCCCTTTAAGTACAGGTACCGACAAAACCGTGACCGAACTGAAGAAATGCTGCAAGCCCGAAAGAGTGAAATCAGGTTGAATTTCGAAGTCCCGGATAATATCTTTCTTTTTTAATTTCGCAAGTTGCCGGTCAATAAATTTTGTATCATCGCCGGTCATTCCTCCGGTAGCTTTGAGTTTTAAGTTATCAAAAGCCGGGTTTTCTTTCAGCTGAATAAAAGCATCAATTAAAATTTCAAAACCGTTTTCTTCGCACATACGGGAAACAAAGCCGATCACTTGTGGCTGAGTGGATGGTTGGGTGTACAAATAGCCTGAGGGATTGACACCAATATGCAGCACATGCAGTTTATCCGAAGGAATGGACATTCTTTTTTGCATTACGCCGGCAAAGAAATCACTTACGGCGATAAAAGCATCCACGTCTTTAGCCTTTTCGGCCAGCAATTGCCAGATCTTTTCGCGGTGATCCACGTGCATGGCATCCACCCACACATCTTCATCCTGAAGGGAACAAACGACAGGCACTTTTACCTCATCGCGGACTTTTTTTGCCAAACCGAGCAAGAGTGCATTCGAGATATGCACAATATCCGGCTTTTCGTGGTATTTTAAAAAATCAACTAATTGTTGAAGTTCTTCACCCTGGTGGCCTTCGGCACCCAGAAGCATGGATTCGGTCAGGTCTTCGAGCCCGGAAGCCCTGGTAGAACCGGATTTTTTAGCTGCAAATTTCAAGACGGGAGCCGAATTCATAAGGCTTTCGAACCATTTGGGCATATGCCTGAACACCGGGTATTGTTTCAGGAAAATATTCACGGCCCCGTAAAAAACCGGTATCCCATCCTCGTTAACCTGTCCGTTCATGGTTAGGGGAAGGTACATGGGAAGGGTAACCGCGTCGTGGCCTGCTTTTTTGAGCGAAGCCACTACTCCGCTGTCGCGCAGGCAGTTGCCGCAATAAAAGGTTCCCCCGAAACCGGGTACAATATGGACAATTTTCATAGATTCGTGTTCGTACTTATTAAGACGTTGTTTGGCATTTGCTGAAAAGGAGAGGTGAGTTGTGAGTTGTGAGTTGTGAGTTATGAGTGGTGAGTGGTGAGTGGTGAGTGGTGAGTGGTGAGAGATGAGAAGTGAAAAGACCAATACGGTCATTATTGTGCTAACTGGAACTAACCGGAATAAGAAAAAGGCTTGAAGTGTTAATTCCAATCAGCTAATAGGGTTCTCCCCTCGAAGAGGGGAGATGCCCGAAGGGCAGAGGGGTACTATTGAAAACTGAAAAGACCAACACGGTCATTATTTTGCTAATTGGAACTAACGGGAGTAAGAAAAAGGCTGGGATTGTTAAAAATGCCCTTTGTATATTGCACATAATCAGCCCGGTAAATTTAGTTAGATGAAAGTGATGTAAA
>CAIPFN010000280.1 GCA_903864265.1 uncultured Bacteroidales bacterium
CAAAGCGGTTTTATCATCCAAATTAAGGATAATATGAAGCAGCCGCATTTTTGACCTTTGCTTTCTGCAGATTTGTTTGACTTATCATTCGTGTAGTAAACACTACAGTTCGTACCACTGATAGCATTCCAGCGTCTATTAATCAATATCCGGATAATAGGGCTAGGTCAAAATTAAAAATGCAATCTCAATGGCTATCGGGAGCAAATGTCTAAAATGCTGTAAATAAACGTTATATATATAATTAGGATGTCAAAGAAGCATTGACATACCATTAGTTCAGGTGAAACTGCAGGGCGAGCTGTCTGAGCGACAACCTGCAGGTCTGGACAATCTCAATCCGGTGATGCTGGAATACGTTGAACCGGGGCATAGGAGGATACCGGAAGAACAGCAAAAACAGCAGGCTCAGCACAGAAAGTTGTTTTCTCATAGCTACTCAAAAGATGTTGCAATATACGCCTGAAAAAGGAGAGAACCAAAGGGGCATTCAATCTTTCAGGATGGTTTTACATTTACCGAATTACGGTGTAGCCACCTAATAACTTGATTCTGAAAATGCCGCAACAAGAATATTTTAGACGCTATTACAGCATTTTCCATAAGAAGGTTGCAGTTGTCACAGCTTGTTCAGAACGGAGAAACCGGAAGTCAATTTTTTCGTCAGGTCATAATGCAGAATTCCAGGCTATAAATCAGAAGTTAATTTCCGATTATCCCATTTGGTCCCCTGCCAGCCGCTTATCCTGCCGGCAATATCCGGACAATGCGAACACCAGTATTCAATTTCTTCGGTTTCGTCCAGTATCATGATTTCGATGGTTCCTTCGCATTTTTTCCTGAAGCACCTGAGTTCAATGTATTCTTCCGCCGGGGGTTTTGTGGCTTCATCGACTATCATGGCAAAAAAGCCGGCTCTTTCTCTACCGATCCGGGTCATTTCCAGAGCAATATTTCCATCAGAATCAAGAAAATGGGTAAGGTTGGATATGAACATAATTTATTTTTTATCGGGTATATAGTCCGGGATACCCGGGTTCAAGGAATATTGCAGCTGTTACTCTGAAATCAGGGACTTATTTTTTGGTTATTAAACTGAAAACGGCTGTCAACAGGTTAATGACGTAAACAACGATACCACCCAGAAAAGCTAAAACGGTAAGGGGCAGGAAATACCCGAATACCTCTGAATACCAGCTGCTCCGGTTTGCCCCAGAAGTTGGAAAACAGGTTTCTAAAACCGGCAGCAGCAACAGGCATATGATAAATGCAATTGTCAGGAAGAAATGCAACTTTTTAGACTTAGGTGTAAATCTGAAATGCCTTGAATTATCCGCTATTGCATAAAGTCCTCCAGATACAAGCCAGATTAACCCTATGATGATGTAAATACCGGAGACATAAAATGAGTGATGCATGCCGCTGAAATGTTCAGCAAGATCAGGATTTTTGAGAAAGAAATATACGATGGCTGAATAAACAAGATTGCAAAAGGCTGTAGCCAGGAACCAGCAGGTGGTTTGTTCAATTTTGATTTTCATATTAGCATCATTAACAGAGAAATGACAAGATTTCAAAGCTTCCGGGCTTCCGTGTCACCGGATGCCTGCATCAGTGGTTTTTAACGAGAGGCCCCGGCAACCAGGGTTGAACTGCTGTAGCACAGGCAATGAGGACAGTCAGGAATTCAAAGTCTTTCCATCAATAAGTCTGTAAAAATAGCTCTTCTCCTTCAGTTCCGGTTAATGGAAAAGCGTATTATGATATTTCCCGATCAAGATCCGAGAATGAAAATCAGGAACATTGAGTCGTTCCTGATAATGTTATAAACCGGCAAACGAGCGTTTTAATTCCTTTCCCGAACCTGAATCAGC
>CAIPFN010000281.1 GCA_903864265.1 uncultured Bacteroidales bacterium
ATTGAAGGGATTGAAGGGATTGAAGGGATTGATGGGATTGATCGGGGACAGGGGGACGAGAAGACAAGGGGACAAGGGGACAAGGGGACAAGGCGACAAGGAGACAGGGGGACAAGGAGACAGGGGGACAAGGAGAGATTGAAGGGATTGAAGGGATTGATGGGATTGATCGGCGACAAGGCGACAAGGAGACAAGGGGACAAGGCGACAGGGGGACAAGGCGACAAGGAGAGATTGGGGAGATTGATGGGATTGAAGGGATTGATCGGGGTCAAGGGGACGAGAAGACAAGGGGACAGGGGGACAAGGAGAGATTGAAGGGATTGAAGGGATTGATGGGATTGATCGGGGACAAGGGGACGAGAAGACAAGGGGACAGGGCGACAAGGAGACAGGGTGACAAGGAGACAGGGGGATAAGGAGATGAGAAGACAAGGGGGGCAAGAATGAAGTTTAAAAATGATGCAAATAGGGCTCGTATTCTTAACCCGGCCCCCAATGCTTTTAGCTTACAATAATATTCCCAGCATACTAAAAGATTGAACAATAAATGACGTTACTTAAAGCAGGAAATATACTCCTGGGCCATGGAAGCGGGGGTAAAATGATGCACGAACTGATTGAAGGTTTGTTTTTGAAGCATTTTGGCAACCGTATTTTGAATGAACAAACGGATGCGGCCATTTTAACGGTTGAATCTCAGGAAATTGCATTCACTACGGATTCGTTCGTGATCGACCCCTTGTTTTTTCCCGGCGGAAACATAGGAAAACTGTCGGTATGCGGAACCGTGAATGACTTAGCTGTATCGGGAGCCGAGCCTCTTTATATCAGCGTTTCATTTATTATTGAAGAAGGTTTTTCCATCCATGACCTGGAAATCATCGTAGAATCCCTTGCAGCGGAAGCCAGGAAAGCGGGTGTGTTGATCGTTACCGGCGACACCAAGGTGGTAAACAAAGGCAAATGCGATAAGCTTTTTATCAATACTGCAGGCATAGGTCAGCTGAAAACCGGGCACAGCCTGGTTGGAAAAGGAGTTGATATAGTAGCAGGCGATGTAATCATCATCAATGGCACTATAGGCGATCATGGTATGGCTGTGATGAATGCCCGCGAATCCTTTAATTTTAAAACAAAGGTGGAGTCGGATTGTGCTTCTTTGAATCATTTGATCCGGGAAATGCTCGAAATTGCTCCCGTTAAATTTATGCGCGACCCTACCAGGGGTGGAGTGGCCACGGTATTGAATGAGCTGGTTGGAAAAACAAAACTGGGAATTGAAATTGATGAGGCATCCCTGCCGGTTAGTTCAGGCGTGAAAGCCATGTGTGAACTTCTGGGGTTCGACCCTTTGCAGGTGGCCAACGAAGGCAAAGTGCTGATAGTGGCCGACAAACAATATACTGAGCTTATTCTCGGGGTGCTGCAAAAAAATGAATTCGGAAAAAACAGCGCCATTATAGGCCGGGTTGTGAACGAACATCCTGGGAGAGTGGTGCTGAAAAACGAAACGGGTGGTCGACGGATTGTAGATTCTTTGTCGGGCGACCAGTTACCAAGGATTTGCTAAAAAATTGGGTTATGCATGAATTTTCCATGGCTCTCGAAGTAATTAACCTTGCCCGGCGCGAGGCCGAAAAGAATATGGCCGCCACGGTACAGGAAATCACGATAGAAGTGGGTGATCTCAGCGGAGTGGAAGCCGATGCTTTTGAATCGGCTCTGGGCTTACTGGTAAAAGATTCAATTCTTTGCAACGCCATTCTTACCATTGTCAGAACGGCCGGTAAAGGCATATGTATAGCCTGTAACCACGAATTTGAAATGGTACAGCGCATGGCTACCTGCCCCATCTGTCATTGTTTTCCTTCGAAAATAAGCGGAGGCGAGGAATTCAGGGTGGTTTCGCTGGTGGTGGAGTAAAAATGTTTCATGGCTTCGGGACTTAGTTCCGCTGAGCGGATCCGGAGGGTTTCAAAGCTACAGGGTTTTGTATAAATCACAATAAATCAACAAGTAAGATCAGCAAAAAGATAATTTACGAAAGTAATGCCCCGGCACCCGGCACCCGGCACCTTTCATAAATGAACAAGCCGGATATGAATCAATACTAAAAAAGGAAATTATGTGCGATACCTGCGGATGCGGCGATTCAGGCGAACTGAAAATTCACGACCGTCAAACTACTCACGATCATACCCATGACCACGGACATTCTCACGATCATTCTCATACTCACGGGCCGGGGAGCGTGCTTTTTATGAATACTCATGATCAGCCTGCTTCGAAAGTTATCAATCTCAACCTGGATATACTCTCCGAAAACAACCGCATAGCAAGGATCAACCGTCATGTTTTTAAAGAGCAGAAAATATTGGGATTAAACCTGGTAAGTTCCCCGGGTTCGGGAAAAACCAGCATTCTCGAAATCACCATCAAAGCTCTGATTTCAAAACGGAGGATAGTGGTAATCGAAGGCGATCAGCAAACCCTGCTGGATGCTGACCGGATTGAAAAGGCCGGGGCGCCGGCCATACAGATCAATACCGGTTCAGGCTGCCATCTCGATGCCAGAATGGTGGAAACAGCATTTAAAAAACTGTGTGCACAACCCGACTCCATCCTTTTTATCGAAAATGTAGGCAACCTGGTTTGCCCTGCCATGTTCGACCTTGGAGAGTTTAAAAGGGTGGTTGTGATCAGCGTGACCGAAGGGGAGGATAAACCGCTCAAATACCCTTATATGTTCCAATCGTCGCATCTCTGCCTTATCAATAAATCGGACCTGCTTCCCTACGTGGACTTCAATACCGATAAAGCAATGGAATATGCCCGTTCGTTAAATCCCGCCATGGAATTTATTGTTGTTTCGGCAAAAACCGGGGATGGCATGGATCAATGGTATGAGTGGCTTGGAAAACAGCAGGTACTCATGTCATCAGGCACTGTATAAATGGATTTCTTAAGTGACTGCTTCGTTTTTCAGTAAGCTGACAAGCTCTTTAACCTGATTTACCGCACCGGGAATGGCCTGTTCTATTTCGGGAGTCAGATCCATACCCATTTCCTGGAAATCTTTGATGGAAACGGCAAGCAGGTGGATTTCGGGCATGTTTCCTAGCATAAAGGCAGCATCAATCAGATCTTTCAGTCCTATTTCGTGAGCGCTGAGCTGGCGGGGGAAATCTTTGGCATACCTGGGGTGTAAAACACGGATATGCCCGGCAGGGAAGTCGTCGAGGGCAGCATCAACAAGGATAACGGTTTTATACGACTGAATGAACCCGAGCAGGTGAAACCCTCCTGTGCCCCCATCCATTAAGTCGGCTCCCGCATAGCCTTCCTTTTCCAGCGTGGAAACAACATGGATTCCCACCCCTTCGTCGTTCATCAGTATATTTCCTATCCCGAGTACCAGGATTTCATTTTTTATGGCTGTCAAAATTGGGTAGGATTAGGTGGTTTTTTTAGTGGAAGGATTAGGTGAGTTGTGAGTTGTGAGTTGTGAGTTGTGAAAAGTGATGAGAAGTGATGAGAAGTGAGTTGTGAGTTGTGAAAACTGAAATGACCAACACGGTCATTATTGTGCTAATTGGAACTAACCGGAATAAGAAAAAGGCTTGAAGGGTTAATTCCAATCAGCTTATAGGGTTCTCCCCTCGAAGAGGGGAGATGCCCAAAGGGCAGAGGGGTACTATTGAAAACTGAAATGACCAACACGGTCATTATTTTGCTAATTGGAACTAACGGGAGTAAGAAAAAGGCTGGGATTGTTAAAAATGCCCTTTGTATATTGCACATAATCAGCCCGGTAAATTTAGTTAGATGAA
>CAIPFN010000282.1 GCA_903864265.1 uncultured Bacteroidales bacterium
ATTTAGATAAAATGAATTATGAGATCAGGAAAATAGAAAAGGCGGAGGAAGATAAAAAAGAGAGTAACCAGAGGATTTAGGTGGGAATAACATCAGTTGAAAGCAAACTCAATTTCACTGGTTTGGAGTATTCTTTTGTTGTCCATAACGGTGGCGCATCCCTTTTCCATTTCCCTGGCCCCGGCCCATTCCTTTGTTTTCGCAACCATACAATTCAGAATAAATCTGCGATAGTTTCTTCGTTTGTTCAGGGGTACAGACTTTTTTAAGGTCGAGGAATTGTTTTATATTGGCCATCTGTAGCTTTTTCTGTTCAATAACGACCTCATTGGCAAGATTGGTCACCAAATTGGTGTCTATATCCGGTTCAGATAGTTCCTCCAGCAGAACTGCTTTTTCTTCTTTTATGGCTGCTACAATTGGTTCGCTTGAAGCTTTATAGGCGGCATTTATCTCATTTACTTTGATGGATTGATCAGGAGTAAGGGATAATTCCTGTTTGAGCGCTACTCCGTATTTAAATCCGGAACCAGGCATTGGTTCATTTACTGGTTTCCGCATATAGATGAAATATGTGGCCAATGCTGTGATATTTATGAGCACAAGAAATATAAGTATCCAGAAAACTGTGCGGTTATTGTTTGAAATATTCATGGCCAAAGGGGTTATTCAGTAAAATGAAAGAGATCGTCAGTCATAAATTGAGGCACGTTAAGATCGGTTCTTACCGACTCTATCATTTCATCCGTTTCAGTGGATTGCATACGCGTATCTGCAAAATCGGAACCGATAAAGAACCCAATAGACAGGGCTGCTGCAATTCCCACACTGATAAACGCAGGTTGCAGAATCCTGACGAAAACGGGAGCGGCTGATTTTTGCCGTTTCTCCAACCTGGATTCAATTCCTTGCAATATTCGGGTTTCGGCAAACGGCCTGGGTTCAATGGATTTTTGTTCTTCCATTAACGCCAGCATACTTTTAAATTCCGCCAAAATCCGGTTGCATTCGGCGCACTCACTTATATGATGATCCAGATGCTGAAACTGTACAGACGGTAATTCCTTCTCAACGTAAGCAAATAAATCTTTTTGCAGTAATTCGCAGTGCTTCATGATTTTTTGTTTGAATATTCTGAGAACTGAACGATTAACTTTTTTTGCAGGTTCTGTTTAGCCCGCTGTAACAATGATTCGACACTGGCCAGGCTGAGGTTCATGATTTCGGTAATTTCCTTGTACGACAATTCTTCATATTTGCTTAGAATAAAGGCCGTTTTCTGGTTCTCGGGCAAGCTGTTGATTGCCTTATCCAGAATCTGTTTCCTTTCGGTATTGACGAATGAACTGTCAGGAGCCGAAGGCTCGGTAATTGAATTGTTATTGTTGCCATCCCCACCCTGAAAAAATGTTTCAAACTGTCGAACCAGCTGTTTGCGTTTGTTTTTTCGGACGAAATTGAGCGATTTGTTAACTGTAACGCGGTAAATCCAGGTAGATAATGAGGATGTTCTCTTAAACTGAGCTATTGATTCCAGAATTTCGATGCACACATCCTGAGCAAGGTCTTCAGCATCATCCATGTCGTGTACAAAGTGAAAGGCAGTTTTAATGACTTGCTTATGATATTTGTTTACCAGGAGTTGAATGACCGGCTTGTCATTGTTAATTATACCGGTAATTAGTTCCTGATCAGTCATTAAAGCAGAGTAGAGGTTGAAAATTAAACGATGATAAATGTTTGATTGGTTATTCCGGCATTTTTGGGTTTAACTCATCATAATCTGTTTATAAAGATATAATTTTCAACCTCTGTTTTATAAATTTCATTTATGCAAACTTAAGCTAATTTTTACTTGCTATAAGTTTGAAAAGGAATGATTAACGTCTGCAACAATTACCCCGACCTCGTCCCTGGCCCTGACCATTTCTATTTTTATTCCCGTTCCCATTCCTACACTTATTGCCTGACTTTTGCCCTATATTAGCATGGTTGTCGCAAATGCCATCTCCATCCTTGTCGACATAATTTCTACCATGTCCATTAGTTGCCCTGGCTTCGAAATTGTCGCAAACGCCGTTATTGTCCTTGTCGACAAAATTGCCTGGTGCGGAGTTGACATCATTTTGTTTTTGGGCCGGTTGATTCGTGGATGAAGTGTTTTGTGCATTTGACTGAACCGCAAATAGTATCAGTACAGCTGTTGCCAGAATTAATTTTCCAATGTTTTTCATATTTGTGAGGTTTTAAGAATTATTTTAAGTGATATCAGTTAGACACACCAGGTTCGTAAAACCAGCGGTTTTTTTAGGGAACTTCAAAAATAAAAGTATCGATTTAATAAAGTGACCAATCATGGTTGGTTTAAAAGGATGACGTACTTGTAACTGCCAATGTTAATAAGCACACTATGATTGTTGCCTAAATTTGTGATAAATTTCCCGAAGATTCACCATGTGTTGAGTAACTGTATCGTAAACCCGTCGTAAAACTACCGTCAACCTGCTGTCAACCTGCCGTAAATCTGCCGTAAATTTTGCCCCGGATCTTTGACTTGAACATGCCCGATTTGTGCCGAAAAATCCCCCGAAAACCCTTTTTCGACCTGATTTATGAAGGAAACGGATCATTTTCACCGAAAATATTCAGCGTTTTATGTGCATAAAATGGCAAAAAAGAAGTATTTATATTCATTTGTTTAAGCTTTAAGTCCTCTGTAACCCACGTCTACCTGAGGATGCAGCGTGTTTTGTCTGTTTTTGAATTTAAAGTAAGTGCTATAGGTTTCCGTGGAATATTTAGGCAAAATAAATTTTCAGTTTGAAATTTGTAGGATTGGGATGCTTAAAAGAAATAATTTTCAAATGGGAGGCTGGAGCGGGTATTGCAATGAGGGCTTTAATTTTATTTTTGGCACAGGTTGTTTCCTGCATTACTTAAGGGAAAGCCGTTTTAAAAAAAGAGTATCCTACATATCAATGGGGCCTTCGAATTCTGTTTTTCATTACAGAATTCAGCAAAAGTTTTCTATTGCTTTGTGCCGCGGTTTGTTTGAAATCAAGTTATGATATTTTGGTATCATTGATTTTGGCATCATTGATTGCGGCCTTTTTGTATTTGAAAACTTTGCCCAAGGTTTATAAGTGTAATTGAGGTCAACGCATATTAAGGAAACAAGTTATCTGAAAATTCTTTCAGTATCCTGATCTGCACCTGTTTACTTTGAAGAAAGCCTTTTTGCCACAGAGTTCACCAATTGTTACAGGCAAATATAAATTCAGTTATGTAGCCACATTCGACGGGATAAAAGAAAACGATTTTAACCTGAATATTCCCCGTTATATCGATACCTTTGAGGAAGAAGCCGAAGTGGATATTGCTGCCGTGCAGAAAGAAATTGTAAAACTGGAAGAAGAGTTAAAAACAGTACAGGCTGAATTGGATATATATTTAAAAGAATTAGGAGCCTGAAAATGAACATTCAATATTGCTCTGATCTGCACCTGGAGTTCCCCGAGAATAAGGCTTTCTTAAAAGAAAACCCTTTACTTCCCGTTGGCAATATCCTTTTGCTTGAAGGCGATATCGTGCCTTTTGCCGTGATGGACAAGCACAACGATTTCTTCTATTACGTTGCTGACAACTTTGAGTCCACGTATTGGATTCCGGGAAATCACGAATACTACTATTCGAAGATAACGCAAAGGTCGGGCGCTTTTAGCGAAAATATCCAAAGCAATGTTGTTTTGCTGAACAATAAGGCCGTGGTTCATGACAAGACCAGGTTTGTTATTTCGACGCTTTGGTCCAGGATAAACCCTGCCTATCAATTTCAGATTGAAAGAGGCATGAGCGACTTTCATGTAATCAAATACAATGGATACCGTTTTTCTGCTGAACGTTTTAATCAGCTTCATTCCGATTGCATCAATTTTATTAAACCTGAACAAGCCTTTGAAGGCAAAACCATAGTGGTTAGCCACCATATGCCGACTTTTATGAATTACTACTGTTAGGTTCTTTCAGTACGAAGGTAATTGAAGATGCCATACCCTTGAATTTAGTATGGTAAAGGTAAAGAATATTATTTAGGGGGTGAAACAGGGGGATGAAAATTCTTTATAATAACGTATATTTAATTGCTCTTATTTTACCAAAAAAAACAAAAGCCCCGTAAATACTGGGCTTTTGAAGTAAAGGAAATTAAATAAGATTAAATTTTGTAGCGGGGACAGGATTATTTTATGATCCTGAAAGGGGAGGGCTTAACAACAAAGCCTCAGTCTCACTTCGTTCGCCTGTGGCTTTAATTTTTTCCTCGTCGCCCGCAAACACGTTTGCGGCTCCTTCGGAAAAAATAAAAGCCCTGATGCTGCGCATCAAGGCTTTGTTGTAGCGGGGACAGGATTCGAACCTATGACCTTTGGGTTATGAGCCCAACGAGCTACCTCTGCTCCACCCCGCACTATATTTTTTATGAATAAAGTACTTCTTTAATCGGACTGCAAAAGTATATTTTGTTTCTTTGCAATCCTAATTTTTATGCAAATTTATTTTTATGACTCACAAAGCCGGTTTCGTCAATATTATCGGGCATCCTAACGTAGGAAAGTCGACATTGATGAATATGTTGATGGGGGAAAAGCTCTCCATTATTACTCCTAAAGCTCAAACTACACGTCATCGCATCCTCGGAATCGTGAACGGCGAGGATTACCAGATCGTTTTTTCCGATACCCCGGGTATAGTGCGGCCGCATTATAAACTGCACGAATCGATGATGAAATTCGTGTACACTGCCCTGCAGGATGCCGATGTTTTTATCTATATGACCGAAGCCGGAGAAGACAGTTTCGATGAGGAGGTGATCGGGAAAATAAAAGCTTCGGGTAAACCCCTGCTTTTTTTGATTAATAAAGTGGACACAATTACTCCTCAGGAAGTAGAAACAAAAATTAAATTCTGGAAAGATAAGTTTGTGGATGCCGTTATCATTCCGACTTCAGCTAAACTGAATTATAATACCGACAAAATTACGGCCGAGGTGCTGCGCCTCCTGCCCGAAAACGAACCCTACTTCCCCAAAGATGAC